>JBDLIO010000113.1:0-6822 GCA_039714865.1 Acidobacteriota bacterium
ATTGCCTGGGTCCAAAGGCTCGGCTTGCACCTCGAATTGGTGGAACGAAGTGAGGTCGCGGATCAGCTGCAACCCCTGGTAGTCGACCATGCGCGGCGCGTGGTCCCTCTTGATCCGGTACTGCCCATGACCGGAGCGCCTCGATCCACCAATTGGAAGATCGCGATCAACGTTGATGTGGAGCCCGACCTGTGATCCCCAGGGACTATATTTCCCAGTGGCGGCTGGAAGCACCATGGGTGACCGACGAGCAGGTCGAGCAGGATCTCGTCATCAGTCGAGCCGTTGCAGAAATCTTCAGCGTGCCGCAGCTTGCCGACCGCCTCGCCTGGCGGGGAGGGACAGCGATCTTCAAGCTCTTCCTCCGGCCTGCCGCACGATACTCGGAGGATATCGATCTGGTCCAAACCACCGCCGAACCGATTGGCGAGACCTTCGACCTACTGAGGTCCGTCCTCGATCCTTGGCTCGGGGAGCCACGTCGTGTACTCAAGCAAGGCCGAGTCAACCTTGTTTATCGCTACACATCGGAGGGAACGCCCCCACAAGTGATGAAGCTGAAGATCGAAATCAACTCCCGGGAGCACTTTACTGAGTTCGGACACATCTCGGTTGGTTTCGGGGTCGACTCCAGATGGTGGAGCGCCAAGGCTCAGGTGACGACCTTCGAGCTCGACGAACTCCTGGCCACAAAACTGCGGGCCCTGTATCAGCGGAAAAAGGGCCGCGATCTGTTCGACCTCTGGTATGCCCTCAACCATGCCGCGGTTGAACCAACGCGAGTCGTCGGTTGCTTCGACCGATATATGCGAGAAAGCGGGCCAGGAGTGTCGCGGGCCGTCTTCGAGGAGAACCTCATCAGAAAACTCAAAGACCCGGTATTTCGTTCCGACATGGGACCTCTCCTGCGATCCGGCATTAATTGGGATGTTGATCGTGCGGGAGAGGTCGTCCTGCGGGAGTTTGTGTCCCGGCTCCCGAGTGGGGGTTTGAGGACGACCAAGATCTGAATTCCCCGGAAGGGACCCGGGCATTCCCTCCCATAGCCATTCCGTCGCGTGTGTGCCGAGAAAAATACGCCCGGCGGTTGCCGGACGTATCATTGATTCTATGGCGCGCCGGACAGGACTCGAACCTGTAACCTCCTGATCCGTAGTCAGGTGCTCTATCCAATTGAGCCACCGGCGCAACTCAAGGCCGGGGAGTATGCCACAGGCGCTTTCGGCACGCAAGCGGGGATGAACGTTCAACGCTCAATACCAACTTTGAAGTACGCGTGTCGGGTCACTGGATCAATGAAACGACACCGCCCGGTTTCGAGAATCTCGAGTATGGGGGCCACCCCAACATACGCGATCGCCGTTGCCTTGGTCCCTGCGACCTGGAACGTCACTTTCCATCTTCGCGGAAAGCAATGGCATGAATAGACCCCGATTTGCCTTTTTGACGATCATCCCGCGCGAAGCGCCCCTCGCCTTATTGAGGCTGGATTGGCCCTCGGTGTCACCATGAGTTGAGTCGTGACTTTGGGAGGCCAATACAGGCTCAATAAGGCGACTGCGATCCCTCTTGATTCCAAGCCGAACTCCATGTACCGTGCGCCCGACCGCAGTCGTCTCTCGGCACGGTCCCACTACAACTCGGAGGTCTTTATGTCGAACGCCCAGGATTTCATCGCGCTCGAAGAGCAATACGGAGCCCACAACTACCATCCCCTGGATGTTGTGATATCCCGCGCCGAAGGCGCCTGGGTCTGGGATGTCGACGGCAAGAAATATATGGACTTCCTGGCGGCCTACTCTGCGGTCAACCAGGGCCACTGCCACCCCCGACTGGTCAAGGTGATGGAGGAGCAGATGAAGCGCGTGGCCTTGACCTCCAGGGCCTTCAGGAACGACCAGCTGGGACCATTCTGCAAAGAAATCTGCGAGATGACCGGCTTCGACCGGGTATTGCCGATGAACACCGGCGCCGAAGCGGTGGAAACCGCCATCAAGGCCGCCCGCAAGTGGGGTTACACCGTCAAGGGCATCCCTGAGGACCAGGCCGAGATTCTGGTCTTTGCCGGCAATTTCCACGGACGCACGACGACGATCGTCGGTTTCTCCTCGGAGGAGGAATACCGATTCGGCTTCGGCCCCTTCACCCCCGGATTCAAGATCCTGCCGTACGGCGACATCGAAGCGGTCAAGGCGGCAATGAACTCAAACGTGTGTGCGGTGATGATCGAGCCGATCCAGGGCGAAGCCGGCATCGTCGCGCCGCCGGAGGGTTTCCTCAAGGAACTGCGCGACCTGACGACCGATAACAACTGTCTTTTGGTCTTGGATGAAATCCAGAGCGGCCTCGGTCGCACAGGCAAACTCTTCGCCTACGAGCACGAAGACATCTGGCCGGACATCGTCATCATCGGCAAGGCACTGTCGGGCGGCATGTATCCGGTGTCGGCGATTCTGGCCGATAACGAGGTCATGGGCGTCTTCAATCCCGGTGAGCACGGATCGACCTATGGCGGCAACCCGCTCGGCGCCGCAGTGGCCCGCGAGGCTCTGAAGATCCTGGTCGAGGAGAATATGATCGAGCGGTCCGCAGAGTTGGGCGCCTACTTCATGGAGAAGATCCGCGCGATCAAGTCGGACCATATCAAACTGGTCCGCGGCAAGGGGCTTTGGATCGGAATCGTACTCAAGGACTCGGCCGGTGGCGCCCGAAGGTTCTGTGAGGCCCTTCAAGAAGACGGCATGCTGTGCAAGGAGACCCACGAGAACGTCATCCGGGTAGCACCGCCCTTGTCGGTCACCCGCGAGGATATCGACTGGGCCGTCGAGCGGCTCGACAAGGTCCTAGGATCCTGAAGGGCATAGGCCATGAGCTTGACCGAGAGGGGTGGCGCAACAGAGGCCTCTGCCCTACAGGGTCCTATTTGATGCGCTACGCGCATCTTGGGTTTGGGTTAACCGGGGACGATTTTTTTGAGCGATTATTGAGCTGTGGGGTGAGCCTTGGCCCACCACGATGCTTCTCCGCTGTGGTGGGCTAAGGCCCACCCTACAATCTTCTTCTTTGTGCCTTTTTGTGGCTATTAATGAGTTTTGCTGACGGCTCCTATATCCTCCTCCCATGGTGAAGAAGGGCTCCCTGACCGTCCGGCATCTGGTCGTCACGGTTCTGGTCGTTCTGCTGGTCAATACCCAGCTGACGTGGTGGATCATTTTCGTCCTTCGGGAAAACAGGGTACGCCTGGGGCTTGAACGGGACGCCATCCAGGCCCGGTGCCGGATGGAGGTCGATCGGGTCGCCGGCGATCTGGCGGAGGCCCATCGTTTACTGGACGCAGCGGTTGCCGGCGGCTACCTTCCGGACTCACAGCCACCCGCACCTTTTTCGACTTGGCGCGCAGAACCATCGGTCGAAAATTGCGGTTTACCACTCCTGGAAAACGGCATCGCCATACTCTCCTCTCCGGCGCCCGAGGTCGGACAATGTGTGCTGGCACCCACGACCAAGGAGTGGACAAAGGTTCTGCTCCAACTGCCTGATGACCTGGAATTGAGTGCCGCCCCACAGGCCGGGGAGGAAACCAGGCGACCGGCAATCTTATTGGCCCCACCCTTTGAGGCCTTGGCCGTCAGTCCAACCGCAGAGGTCTGGCATTCGATCCTTGAGGGCTACCGTGGGCGGATCTTGATGATGGTCTCAGAGGGCGCATTTTTTGCCCTCATGCTCTTCGTACTGGTCGCCCTCTTGTGGCGGACCCTTCGCAGGGAGGTGACCCTTGAGCACCAGCACCGCAACTTCCTCTCGGCAGTGACCCACGAACTCAAATCTCCCCTGGCTTCGATGCGGCTTTCTTTGGAGACCGTACTCCGAGGCCGCTCCGACCCCGGCGCCAGCGTGCGGTTCCTGGAGAACGCCCTCCAGGACGCCGAAAGACTGCAAAGCCTGGTAGAAAAAGTTCTGGAGGTCACCCGCTACGCCCGGGAGGGCAGCAGCCTCAACCTGAGAGAGTCCTGCCTGAGCGAGATCGTCGAGAGTGCTGTTGACCGCTTCTCCCGAAGAACAACGGCAACGGGGGCCAACCTGATCTCCGAGGTCCAAGGCGGCATCTGGTCTGAGATCGACGAAGAGGCGATCGCCATCGTCATCTCCAATCTGCTGGAAAATGCCCTCAAGTACGGAGGCACCATCCCCCGGATCGACGTCAGCCTCACTCGCAACGGCGCCAGCGCGACGTTGGAGGTCAGCGATAACGGGCAGGGCATTGCACCGGACGACATCCCGCGGGTCTACGAAAGGTTCTGGCGCGCCGGGGACGAAATGACCCGGACCACCCAGGGCACAGGCCTGGGACTGTTTCTGGTCCAGCAGATCGTCAAGAGTCATGGCGGCGAGGTGATGGTCGCTCAAACCGGTCCCGACGGCACCACCTTCCGAGTTATCCTTCCAGGAGTGAAGAACGTCGAGGAGACATGATGAAGAACCACATTCTGATCGTCGAAGATGAAGAACACCTGGCCGAAGCGTTGGCTCACAATCTGGAGTTCGAAGGCTACGCAACCACGACCGCATTTGACGGAGAGCAGGGCCTCCGGCTCGCCCAGTCGATTCACTTCGACCTGATCATCCTGGATATCATGATGCCCAAGCTGGACGGTCTCGAGGTCTGCCGGCGGATTCGGGCTACCGGATCCAGGGTGCCTATCCTCTTCCTGACCGCCAAGGATTCCGACGCCGACCGATTACTGGGCCTGAAGCTCGGAGCCGACGACTACATGGCCAAGCCTTTCCTCCTGGAGGAACTGATCCTCCGCATCCAGGGAATCTTCCGTCGCCAGGACTGGTACCGCTCGAAGCCTGAGGAGCAGGAGACCTACCGATTCGGCGGCAACGAGGTCAACTTCTTGACCTACGAGGCCTCGGCCAAGGGCAAGACGATCGCCCTGACCGAGAAGGAGTGCATGCTGGTCAAGCTGCTGGCGGAACGAAAAAATCAGGTGGTATCACGAGAAGAGATCCTGGAACGGGTCTGGGGCTATCGGTTCTCGACATCGTCGAGGACCATCGACAACTTCATCGTGCGCCTTCGAAAGTATTTTGAGGATGACCCGAAAAATCCAAAATTCATCCACTCGGTGCGCGGGGTCGGTTATCGGTTTACGGCCGATTCGTGATCGTTCAGATACTGCAAACGCTTTTTGCCCTCATCCTTCTGGGCAATATGATCGCCTTCGCCGGGGTTGACCCGATCTCCCGGCTTGTGACCGCCGGCGTCACCCTGGTCTTTGCCGTTCAACTCCGTCGCCTCCCCCCCCTCTCCCGTTCCCAAAAGGTGGCCCTCTGGGGCCTGACTGTCTTGGTCATCGTGCAGCTCCTGCCCCTGCCCCACGCCATTCGGGCCATGTTCCAGCCGGGGTTTGTCGAGGTCTCGGCGGCCGGATGGGCGCCCCTGTCCCTGGCCCCATGGGCCACAGTTCAGATGGCCTCGTCACTGGTGATCGCCGGTCTGATCGCCATTCAGGCGGCTCGAATGGCCCAGACACGAAGTGGTCTTCCAATTCTCCTGATGATCATTGCCGCAACCGGCGTACTGGCTGCCGTGCTCGGTCTCATGGCCGAAGGCGGCGATGGGAGCAAGGTTCTATTTGTTCGCGACAATGTGTTCGGGGGAGGGGTCTATGGGCCCTTTGTCAACCGCAACCATTTCGCACAGGCGATGGAGTTGACGATCCCGGCGGCGATCGTTCTTCTGGCGGTCGCCATTCGCCGTTTGCCAGAACCGGGTCTCGGCCGCCAAAAGGCCGTCGTTTCGGCCCTGGCCTCGAGCGTGGCCATCGCGGTTTGCCTGGCGGCCCTGATCCGATCGTCCTCACGAGGCGGTATCCTGTTCATGACCCTGGCACTGGTGATCACTGCTCCGTGGTGGCAACGGCTGAAACACCGCACCCGAAGATGGCCCGTATTGGCCGTCGCGGCGATCCTTCTCGTGGTGATCGGCTCGTTGTCATGGACCCGTCTTCCGGATGTCCGGGAACGTGCCGCTGATCTGATTGCCGTTGAAGGTCTCGAGGGCAATACGAGGGTGGACCTCTGGCGAGGCACTGTGGCGTCGTGGAAACGCTCCCCGATCCTTGGGTCGGGCCTGGGTACCTACCGTTACGTCATCGGGATGGACAAACCGGCCTCGGGGGCGGCGGTCCTGGAGCAGGCCCACAACGACTGGCTCGAGTGGGGCGCCACGAGCGGCATCATTGGAATGGCGCTTCTGGGCGTCCTGATCGTCGGCCTCGGACGGATCGTCATGCCAGGGAAGGTGCGCGCCCTCAGGTCGGAGATTCGGTACGCCCTCGCGGGGGCGACACTGGCACTTGCGGCCACGATGATGCACGAAATGATCGGCTTCGGTCTTCAAACACCGGTCAATCGGTACTTGCTGGCCGCCTGGGTCGGACTGATCCTTGGACTGTGGGTACGATCGTCAGGCCGGAAACACCGGACCACGGAGGCGCCTTCATGACCGCTCGTTCGCCGGACTCGTCCCTGTCCTCCCTTCAACTGCAAAATCACCTCAAGTCCATGCGGCGGACAGTTTCTGCCTTCGGCGTGATGGTGATCGGTCTCGGGGTTACCACCTTTTTCCTTCCTCGGTTAGGCAACGATCTGGTCAGCCCGATGGGCGCCACGCTGATCGGCGCCGCCGCGGCCCTGTGGATCGGCTTCAGCGCCAACCGGGACGCCAGGGCCCGAATGGACCGGATCAAACGGGCGTTTGCCGTGCATGGCGAGATCAACCGCCTGCTCCAAGACCACCACCGCGCCTACCTG
>JBDLIO010000114.1:0-6779 GCA_039714865.1 Acidobacteriota bacterium
CCTGAGATGGGTCAACGTGCTCAATGTCGCCCTCGGTGTGCGCGGTCCGGCGCCGCGGCCCGAGCATTGGTTCTACTTTCCGGAGCCCGAGTTCCCATTTTACCGGGTCGGCTTTCCGTCCAACCACGGGAATTTGGCGCCGGAGGGTCATCACACGGTGTCGATCGAGGTCAGTCTCAAACCCGGAATCCCGGCGCCTGTGGATCTGGTCGAAAAGGCGGAGGGCGCCCTTGCTCGCGTAGGCTTGTTGCGGCCGGAAACCATCGAAGAACGGTTGGTGACCGTGCTCAATCCGGCGTACGTCGTTTTTGACCATGACCGGAAATCGGCGGTCACTTGTCTGAGGCGGTTCTTTTCGGATCACGGCGTGCACCTGGCGGGAAGGTGGGCCGAGTGGAAATACTCGGCGATGGAAGACGCCATCCTCGACGGTATGGCTGCGGCCCGGCGTTTGAAGAACTCCGGTAACAGGTGAGCCTCGTGCAAGAAAGCGGAAGTAGCCACAAAGAGGCACAAAGAGGCACAAAGAGTGAAACACAATGGGTCGTTGGAGCTGTAGGTGGGAGCGCGGGCCTCCCGGCCCGCATCGTGACAACCGGAATCCCGCAAGAGCCTGAGGTTAACCGGTGATTCGGGTCCTTCACATCATTACCCGGCTGGAACTGGGAGGCGCCCAGCGCAACACGCTTTTTACGGCGGCCAACCTCGACAGGTCGTTATTTTCGGTCGGCCTGGCCTGGGGTCCAGGGGACGAATTGGACTCGGAGGCCAGGGGAATCGGGGATCTCGAGCGCTACGAGATCTCCGCCCTGACTCGGCCGATCGCTCCCCGCATGGATCTTCGGGCCCTGCGAGATCTGCGACGGGCCATCAGGGCCTTCGGGCCGGACATCGTGCATACGCATTCGTCGAAGGCCGGCATCCTGGGGCGGACGGCCGCACACCTGGAGAAGACCCCGGTCGTTGTCCACTCGATTCACGGGTGGGGGTTTACGCCGCTCCAGTCACCGGCCAAGCGGCGACTCCTGGTGGCGGCCGAGCGGTGGGTGGCCCCCTGGACCGACCACTTCATTGCCGTCAGCCAGGCCAATGTCGACCAGGGCAAGGATCTGGGGCTGCTCGGTGACAATATCAGCCTGATTCGTTCAGGCATCGATTTGTCGCCTTTCAAAGACTCGCCGGATCCGGCGCCGGCCAGACGCCAACTGGCCATTCCCGAGGGTGCGCCGGTTGTGACTCAGATCGGCAATCTCAAGCCCCAGAAAGCACCTTTGGATTTCGTACGGGTGGCGGCGATCGTTGCCTCGTCCTGTCCGGAGGTTCACTTCGTCATTGCGGGAGACGGGCCCTTGCGCGAACAGGTCAAAGACCTGGCGGATGAGCTGGGGATTGCGGATCGGTTCCACCTTCCGGGCTGGTGGCGGGATGTTCCGGGGCTCCTTGGAGCGACCGATGTCGCGCTGTTGACCTCGCGGCACGAGGGCCTGCCTCGTGCGGTCGTTGAGGCGTTGGCGGCCGGCGTTCCCGTAGTGGCGACGGCGGTCGACGGCACCCCTGAGGTGGTCCGTGACGGCGTCAACGGCATGCTCGCGCCCGCCGGGGAAATCGAGCGTCTGGCGGCAGGGGTGTGTACTCTGCTCGAAGACGAGGATCGCCGGCGTGTGATGGGCGAGGCTGCGGGTCTGGGCCTCGAGGCTTTCGACATCAATTTGATGGTGCGCCGACAAGAGGAGTTGTACCAATGCCTGAGTTGCCGCAAGAGCTGATCGCCATTTGGTTTCTGGTCGTTGGGGCGATTGTCGGCTCCTTCCTCAACGTGGTGATCTACCGTGTGCCGCTGAGGCGTTCGATCGTCAGCCCGGGCTCTGCCTGCCCCGGGTGCGGGGCGTCGATCCGCTGGTATGACAATATCCCGATCCTGTCGTGGCTGGCTCTCAGGGCGCGGTGCCGTGCCTGTGGAACGTCAATCGGCATCCGATATCCTCTCGTGGAATTGGCGGCAGGCCTGCTGGCGGTGGGGACCTTCCTTCGGTGGGGCCTGACGGTTGCGGCCTTCGAGGTTCTGGTGTTTTCGTGGGTGTGTCTGGTCCTCGCCCTGATCGACTACGACTACCAGATTCTCCCGGACGTCATCACCTACCCGCTGATTCTCTTTGGTGTCGGAATGTCGTTTGCCGGGGGAATGACCTGGTGGCTTGACTCGGTGGTGGGGGCGGCGTTCGGCGCGCTGCTGCCGATTGCCGTAATCGTGCTCTACAAGCTGATTCGTGGTGAAGAGGGCATGGGGTGGGGCGACGTCAAATTTCTGGCCGGCATCGGGGCCGTCGTTGGACTTGCAGGCTGCGTGTGGGTGCTGATCGTCGGGGCGCTGCTCGGAGCACTGGTCGGTCTGGCCTTGATGGTGATGGGTCGTGGAACAGCCAAGACCGCGTTGCCCTTCGGTACCTTCCTGGCCATGGCAGCGCTGCTCTATCTGTTCTTGCCGCCCGCCTGGCGCCTCTGGCCCCCGGTGATGTAGGAGCTTTCAGCTCTCAGCTTTCAGTAAAAAGACACAGAGAGCGCTCAAAGAATTGATTTCAACATCTTCTTCGCGTTTCCTTTGCGCTCTTCGCGCCTTGGCGGTTCAACTGTGTTTTTGATTTTGATCCCGGATTACCGGCATGCGTTGAGAATGCCCTCGATCAACGCTCCGTCCTGTTCCGGGAAGACAGTCCGTAGATCGAGTACGACCCGATCCTCTTCCATCCGTCCGACGATCGGGATTGTTCCATGTCGCAAACCGTCGAGCAGAGCCTGTCCCCCGGTGATTTCAATGCCGTAGCCGGGCATGGTTTCGTCGGGCGTTGTGCCGCCGCCCAGGGTCGATCGGGTCGAACGGCCCCGGGCCGGTACGCCTTTGTCACGCAGTCTTCGGCCGATACGCCCGGCCCTTCGTTTGAGTGTCTCAATCGTTGTGTTGAGCATGGCGTACAGGGGGATCTCATCCAGCCGCCCGGTTTCGTGGGCGCGGAGGGTTCGGTCCATCGAGACCAAAGCGGTCTTGTCCGGGCGCAGGGCGCGGTAGAGAGGGTGGGCGCCAAGGGGTTTCACCCACGCCTCGGAACCGACGATGATCCCCGCCTGGGGGCCGCCGAGCAGTTTGTCCCCCGAGAAGCAGATGATGTCGGCCCCCGCTCCCAATAAATCTGTGACGGTCTCTTCGTGGGGCATACCCCACCGGCGGAGATCGTGGAGGCAGCCGGAGCCCTGGTCGACGATCAACGGCAGGCCGTTGTCGTGGGCCAGGGTTGCCAGTTCGGCGGTGGAGGGACTGGTGGTGAAGCCGACGATTCGGAAATTGGACTGATGTGCAACCAACAGGGCGGCAGTATTCTCGGAAATTGCGTCTTGATAGTCGCGCAGATGGGTTCGATTGGTACACCCGACCTCGACCAGTCGGCACCCGGCCGCTTCCATCACGGCGGGCAGTCGGAACGAACCGCCGATCTCGATCAATTGTGAGCGCGAAACGATGACTTCACGACCCTGGGTCAGGGCTGCCAGAATCAGGAGGAGGGAAGCGGCGTTGTTGTTGACCATCACGGCGCTTTCGGCCCCGCAGACCCGGGCGATCTTGTCCCGCAGGGGGGCCAATCGCTGGCCTCGGTGTCCGGCCTGGATGTCGTATTCCAGCGCCAGGTAGCCCGGGAGGGACCGCGGCAGAGCGGCCGGCATCGGGGCACGGCCGAGGTTGGTGTGGAGCAGGACGCCGGTCGCGTTGATGACGGCTGTGTAGGCCTCGGCCTCGGCGGCATTGATCTTGGCCAGGACGGCCACTTGCAAATCGACGGTTGATGGAGAGTCTCCGGCCCCAATCTGTCGACGCGCGTCCTCCAGCGCCTCCCGGCAGGCTTCGAGGAGGGCAGTCCGGCCCCATTTGGCGAGAGCGTCTTCGAGTGCAGGAGACTCCAACAATCGGTGAACGGCGGGCAGTCGGCGGAGTGGTTTGGTCACGAGGGCCATTGTACCGTGAGCCCTCAGGGTATAATGCGGCTTTGGTGACATTGTCACCTGATGGAGTTGAATGGATCTCTCCTCATTGATTATTGGCCTTGAAGGCGACCTCAGAATGCTGATCACCCAGTGGGACCGGTTTTTTTCGGGGGAGCTGAGGGTGCCGCCGAACCGGGAGAAAAACATCCTTGGACAGCGATTGCGGGCGCTTTCGGAGAAATCTTCTGGGGAGTCTTCGGGGGACCGGTTCCGCCTCGATCAGCTCCAGCATCGTTTCATGACGTATGCGGTGAACTGGGAGCGATTGTTGCGCGAGCGTGAGGAAGGCGTGCGGCGGTTCATTCCCGGCAAGGGGCACGAGGTCGGAGCGTCCGTTTCATCCGGCTCTCAATCTCCTGTGCCCAACGTTCGACCGGTAGCGTCCGTAGACCGAGACGATACCGGCGATCTGTTCGAACGTTGGTGTAGGGTGAAGGCGGAAATCGGACAGGATGTCAAAATTGAACGCCATGCGTTCGAGGCTCAGATCGATCGGCAGCGACGTGATATTGAGGCGAGAATGGGCGCGAAGGTAGAATTCGAAATTACAGTGGCCGACGGCAAGGTCAAGGTGACCGCCCGGCGAACCGACAAAAAGAATGAAGAGGAGTGATTATGGGCTGGAGAGCCTTGGTGAAATGTGCGGTAGGTGTGGCGCTCGTTTTGAGCGTTGTGATCGAGGTCAGGGCCAAACAGCCGATTTTTGTCAGTTGGTTGGTGGCTGACGATCCTGGTGATCAGACCATCCTTCACTACTGGGAACGGTACGAACTGGAGGAACTGTCGCCGACAGAAATGGTCGACCTGGGGACGATGCTCTTTTATCGCGGTTACCCCAAAGATGCCATTCGAATCCTGGAGTCCGCCCTGGACCAGGACAAGGAGTTGCACGAGGCGTGGTTTCGTATCGGTCTGGTAGAACATCAGCAGGGCGACTTGCGGGAGGCCCGGATCGCGTACAAACGTTGTCTCAAGCTGTTCAAGGGGCATGGGTGGTGTAATTTCTACCTGGGTCTGTTGGAGGAACAAGAAACCAACAGCAAGAAGGCGATGGAGTATTACCGTGCCGCCTTTCGTTATGCCCCGGTGTTGGCCGATCCGGAGGTCAATCCCGAGATGGCCAGTTCGGACCTCTCCCTGGGCGCCTGGCTGATGATGGCTCGGGACAGATCCTTCAAGGGAGCTTTGCCGATGCCCTACCTGCATCCAAACAGAGTTCATCGGATCAAGGAAGGGTTTACCGAGGTGGCGGAGCAGGCCAAGGCTGAAAAAATTGCCGAAAGAAAAGCCAAAAAGAAGGCAGACAAGGTTGGCACGGTCGAAGAGGCAGGAGACTCCTCCGCAACGGGTGGCAAGGCAAAGTTGATTCCCGTCACAAAAGCGACAAAAACCCCCAAAAGCAAACCCTCTCGTATACCTCGGGAGACCACGCCGAAAAAACCGAGTGGCGGGGAAACGCCGAGACCCTCAGCCTCGCCCCCCTCGGGGACCGCCGAGAATGATACGCCCTATGGCCTTCCGGGTAATCGGAACGCATCGTCGGATGCCTATCCGGGGTTTTAGAAGCGGACAGTTTCTCTACACATTGAAGCGGTAGTGGACGACATCGCCATCGGCAACGGGGTAGGTCTTTCCTTCCAAACGGAGCGTTGCGTTGTTTCGGCATTCAGCCAGACTGCCGGTCTCCAAAAGGTCGTCGTGAGGCACGACTTCTGCACGAATGAAACCTCGCTGGATATCCGAGTGGATTGCACCGGCCGCCTCAACGGCCGGAGTTCCCCTGCGAATCGACCACGCCCGGCACTCGTCCTCTCCGACTGTGAAAAACGAGATCAGCCCCAGAAGGTGATAGGAATCTCGGATGATCCGGTCCAGCGCCCGGTCGACCAGTCCGAGGTCCTCCATGAATGCGGCGGCATCGTCGGCGTCCAGGTCGGCCATCTCGCCTTCCAGCGTGGCACAGGCAGAGGAAAAGCCCATCCTGGGCCGGTCTTTCATGAGTGCCCACGCAGGGTCCTCAAAGGGATCCGTGCCGACGTCGCCCTCATCGAGATTGACAACGACAAGGAGCGGCTTCAGGGACAAGAAGGTGAATCCTCGCAGTTCTTTTTCTTCGTTGTCGGAAAAGTCGACTGACCTCAGGGGGCGCCCGTCCTCAAGGCTTTCGTGACATTTCCGAAGAACTGTCTGCTGCCGCTCCAATTCGGGGACCTTTCTTTTCATCAGGTCTTTCTTCAGCCGTTCGAGGCGTTTTTCGACGACGAGCAGATCCTGGAGCAGGAATTCCTCATCAATCCGTTCCAGATCGCGAATAGGATTGACGGACAAAAGGGGATGGGGCACCACGTCACTCTCGAAGGCCCGCACAACGACCATCAAGACATCCATCGTTCGAAGTTCCGAGATGTTGAGGCTGCCCTCTCGGCCGTGCTCTGCGGGGATACCGGGCACGTCGACGTACCGTATGGTGGCCGGAGTGTGCTTCTTGGGTTTAAAAAGGGCGGACAGCCGGTCCAGTCTTTCGTCGGGGACCGTGGCTATGCCGGTTGTGACGGCATCGTGGCGGGCATCGGGCGTCTGCCCCGTCAACAATGTAAAAAGGGTGCTCTTGCCGCTGGCCGAAAGGCCCAAAATTCCGATATCCATACCGCCTCCTGCGTGATCGGTGAGAGTATCACGCGAGGAGCGAGTTCATTATTGGCCCTGCTGATGTTCATTCTTGGCAAGAGGGCGGCAATAAGGGCCAA
>JBDLIO010000115.1:0-6757 GCA_039714865.1 Acidobacteriota bacterium
TGGAACTCGGACCTTGTGACTTTTGCTCAAAACGCACTGGCACCCGCCAAAATCAACCGCGTTGCGGTTCGCGAAGAGCCTATCCAGGTCCCGGTCTTCGACGAAGAGGGCAATCCCATTCTCAACGAAGAGGGAGAACCCCTGACCGAAGAGGGCAAAGAAATCGTCCTGGACGTCATCGTCGGAACCGAACAGCTTTCCTTGACCATCGGTCGTCGAGGGCAGAACGTCCGGTTGGCCTCAAGGCTGCTCGAAAGCAGGATTGAGATCAAGAGTGAAGAAGCAGTCAAGGATGAACTTGCTTCGGCCCTTGCTTCGATGCTCCGAGAGATGGAGGGCGTTGATGACGTCAGCGAAACCGAAGCCCCCGAAGCGACCGAGGACCTGGACTACGATCTGATGATCCCCCTCGAAGAGATGGAGATGATCTCCGAACGGCTGCGGGAACGTCTGGAGAGCCACGCCATCCACACGGCTCAGGATGTCCTCGGCCGAACCCCGGACGAGTTGGCCACAATCCCGGGGATTGGGCCTGTCACCGCACAGCGGCTCCAGGATATGGTTCAACAGGCCGTCGATGAAGCACGGGCCGAGGCCGCCGAGGCGGAGGGAGAATAATGGAGCAGCTGCGAGTCGTCGACCTCGCCCAAACCATGGGCGTCACACCGCGAGAGCTGATATTCAAGCTCAGGGCTATCGGCGTGACCGTCAATTCCGAGCAGGACATTCTGGACCTCGCTACCGTTCGGGCCATTATCACCGGTGAAACGCTGACACGACGCCCGCGAGAAGTGATCCAGCGCCGCGAAAAAGTGAGCGAAGAGACCGCCGCGACCTCCGCCCACGAACGGTTGGCTCGTCGCCGCAAACGTCAGGTCGTCGAGACGGACCACGAGATCCTCGAGGTCATCACTGAGAAGGAACCCGAGAAGGGCAAGGATGATGCCGAGGCCGCAGTCGAACCGGCTGTAGAGGTCGAACCGGCTGTAGAGGCTGTAGAGGTTGAGACCACAGAAGAAGCCGTTGCCGAGGTGGAAGTGGCCCCAGAGCCTGACGTCGAAACGGTCGAAGTCGAAACCGAAACTGCAGACCAGGCTCCATCTCCCGACGAGGCCCCGGTTGCTGATGAACCTGAAACTCCGGCCGACACCAAGGTCGAGGCAGCGCCGGCGATCGATGAGACCGAACAGCCCTCAACCGAACCGGAAGCTGCCGAGGCTGTGGTCGCCAAACCCGAGCCCTCCGTATCCGAAGAAGAATTCACCGCCAAGCGGCCGGATTCTGACGAGACCAAGGCCAAGCGGGTCCTGCCGGCCAGGGCCAAGACACCACTCGAAAAGACCCTCCGAGAACTGTCGCCTGACGAAATCAGGCAGCGTCTCCAGGCCCAAAAGGAAGCCGAAAAGCGCCGAAAAGCAGAACGTGCTGCAGGTAAGACCCGCCCGGGAAGCAGTCGGAAAGCCAAGGCGGCCGCGGATGCCAAGGAGATTCGAGATCTGCTCAACAAGTTCGAGGAGCAGAAGGTCAAAGCACCGGCCGATGGAGCGACCGCTGCTCCCTCAAGACCAGGACAGCGCCCGGGACAGCGCCCACCAGGCGCGGGCCAGCGATTGAGCAAGAAGGCCCGGAAGCGCCAGCAAAAGCAGGAAGCGACTCGCAGGACGGCGCCGGTGCCGCGTCCAACCCGCACTGTCGAGTTCCGGGAAGGCGTGAAACCCGAAGGACCGGTCATTCTTTCGGAAATGGTGACCGTCCGGGAATTGGCCGAGAAACTCAACGTCACGGCCAAGGACCTCCTCGCCATGCTGATCCAGAAGGGCATGATGGTCACAACCAATCAGGCCCTCCCCCACGAACTGGCCGAAGAAATTTGCACAGAACTCGAAGTGGACGCGATGGTCGCGACCGCCGAAGAACTGGTGGATTTCCAGCGTGAAGAAGCCGTCGAGACCACGGGCCCCATGGAGGCCAGGCCGCCGGTTGTCACCGTAATGGGTCACGTTGACCACGGAAAGACCTCGATGCTGGATGCCCTGCGCTCCAGTCGTGTCGCCGAGTCCGAGGCCGGCGGCATCACCCAGCACGTCGGCGCGTCAAAGATCCGTACCGAGGACGGGCGCGTCGTTGTCTTTGTCGACACCCCCGGCCACGAGGCCTTCACTCAGATGCGGGCCCGCGGCGCCCAGGTCACCGACATCGTCGTTTTGGTGGTGGCTGCAGATGACGGCGTGATGCCTCAGACCAAGGAAGCCATCAACCACGCCCGGGCGGCCAACGTACCCCTGATCGTGGCGATGAACAAGATCGACAAGAATAATGCGGCACCGGATAAGGTGAAGACACAGCTGTCCGAAGTCGAGGTCCTGGTCGAGGACTGGGGTGGAGACGTACCCTGCGTTCCCGTGTCGGCCAAGACCCAAGAGGGCATCCCCGCGCTTCTGGACATGATCCTGCTGGTCTCGGAGATGAAGGAGCTCAAGGCCACCGCCGAAGGTGACGCCCGAGGCGTCATCCTCGAAGCCCGCAAAGAAAAGGGCCGCGGCATCGTGGCCACGGTAGTTATCCAGCACGGTACCCTCAGGGTCGGTGATCCCTACTTCTGTGGCTCGACCTGGGGCCGTGTCCGAGCACTTGCCGACGAAAACGGGCGCCGTGTCGACTCCGCCGGACCGTCGGACCCCGTCGAAGTCATGGGTTTCGACGATGTGCCCAATGCCGGTGACGTCCTTCAAGGTGTCGAAAGCGAAGAGAAAGCCCTCGAGGTTGCCTCTTTCCGGAGCCTCAAGGAACGAGAAGAGAGCTTCGCCGCCTCCCGAAAGGTCTCCCTGGAGAACCTCTTCGACCACATCTCTGCCGGCGACCAGAAAGAACTCAACGTCGTTATCAAGGCCGACGTGCAGGGCTCGGTCGAAGTGCTCCGCGAGGCGATGGCGGGGCTGGGTACCGACGAGGTCACCATCAATGTGCTTCACGGGTCAGTGGGGGCCGTCACAACCAACGACGTCATGCTGGCAACGGCATCCAACGCGATCATCATCGGCTTCAACGTGCGTCCGGAGAGGACTGCCAAGAATCTGGCCGAAACCGAGAAGGTCGATATCAGGCTCTATACCGTCATCTACAACTTGATCGACGACATCAAGAAGGCCATGGTCGGCCTGCTCGATCCGGAATTCAAGGAAGAGGAACTGGGTCGAGCCGAGGTACGAGAAGTCTTCAAGGTCCCGAAGGTCGGCTCCATCGCAGGCTCTCACGTCCTCGAAGGCCTGATTCGCCGCGACGCGAAGGTCCGCCTCTTACGCGACAACGTCGTCATTCACGAAGGCTCGATCGGCTCGCTGAGGCGCTTCAAGGATGATGCGTCCGAGGTTCGGCAGGGTTTTGAATGTGGTATCGGTCTTGAGAAGTACAACGACATCAAGGAAGGCGATATTATCGAAGCCTACAAGATGGTCGAGATCGAGCGGGAATTATAGAGGCCCGGCCGGAGATTCGCGCCCTGAGACAGGGGTTGGGTATGGATATCACGCTGTATGTCGGAATCGGCCGACTCGAGCTTCATGTTCCGGAGGCGAGAAACCTCAAGGCCAAGAGAAGCCACACGAGGTCGTTGATCGAACGGATACGAAACCGCCACCAGGTACTCGTTGCCGAAGTCGACCATCAGAATCTCCACCAAAGAGCGGCCTTCGCCGTCTGTGCGTTCTCGGCTGATCCTGTAGACGTTGAGTCCCGCCTTCGTAGGGTGGAACAGACAATCGACCAGAACTGGGCGGGAAATGTCCTGATCTGGGACGTGGAAATCACTCAGGTATGATGAAGAGCTGTCAGCTCTCAGCCGTCAGCTCTCAGCTGCCGAACGAACAGGATTCTGCCCGCCACTACTCGGACAGGCACGGTGGGTTCCCAAACTGATAGCTGATAGCTGGGAGCTTCAAGGAGGACCTCATGTCCCACCAGGCATTTGATCGAAAACAGCGGCTGGCGTCTGAAATTCGGACCGTGTTGTCGGAGACCTTGGTCCACAAGGTCAATGACCCGAGACTCGAAGGCGTCGTGATTTCAACAGTACGCCTCAACCGTGACAAGACCCTGGCAAAGATCTTTTTCTCGGTCGTCGGAGACGAAGAACGCGAGAGGCAGGCAGCCGACGGATTCGACGCCGCATCACCGTTTTTGCGACGGGAACTTGGGCGAAGGATGCGTATGAGGGCCCTCCCGGTCCTGGAATTCTCCCGGGATGACTCCTACGTGTACGGGGACAAGTTGGAGCGGCTGTTCGACCAACTGCACACCGACGGCGTCATGCCCCCAGCCAAAGGTCCGGAGGACGAGGAATGAACCGGACCCACACCACAGCGGAAGTCCTCGATCGAATGCAACGGTGCGTCAAGATTCTGATCACCGGCCATCGGAATCCCGACGGTGATTGCCTCGGATCAGCCATCGGATTTGCCGAACTGGCGGAAAAGCTGGGAATCGAGACGACGATCATTTTCCGTGACGCCATGCCTTTCGGCCTTCGGGAACTCCCGGGGGCAGAGGCGGTGATTGTCGCCGAGGTCCTCCCCGAGGATTTCCCTTCGCACTACGATCTGGTCGCAACCATGGAGTGCCCGGGACTGGACCGGACAGGATTCGACGATCTGCACAGGGTGCCGATCCTCAACATCGACCACCACAGAGCCAATGACCGCTTTGGCGAGTTGAACTTCCTCGACGAGGAGAGTCCGGCAGCCGGCGAAATGGTATGGCGGCTTTTCGAAGAAGCCCCGGTTCAGCCTTCCCCTCAGGCGGCAACCGCGCTCTTTGCAGCCCTGTCGACCGACACCGGAGATTTCCGGTATTCCAACGCAACCGGGAGAGCCTTCCGCACCGCCGCAGAGATGGTCGAGTGGGGCGCAGACCCAACCCTGGTTTCCGAACTTGTGCATGAACGTCGATCGCTGGCCTCCGTGCGCCTGTTGGCCGAGGCCCTTTCCACCCTGGAAATGCACAGTGACAACCAACTGGCATTGATCAAGGTCGGACCGGAGGCCTTTGCACGGGCCGATGCCCAGGGCCCGGATACCGACCAGATCGTCAACCTGCCTCGATCAATCGCCGGCGTCGAAATCGTCGCCTTCCTCAAACAGACCGATGCAGGCGCCGTTCGGATCAGCCTGCGTTCAAGGGGCACAACCGATGTTCGCAGTGTGGCTGCTTCTTTCGGCGGTGGCGGCCACACCAACGCCGCCGGCTGTTCAATCGACGGCAATCTCGAAACCGCCCGTGACGCCCTGCTCCCGAAACTCAAAAGCCTGCTGGAGAACGACCGATGAGCCGACGGCGACCCTCACGCTGGAACGGGCTTCTGCCCGTATACAAAAAGACCGGCCCCACCTCTCACGACATCGTTGACATCGCGCGCCGCAGCCTCAAGGAGCGCCGCATCGGCCACACCGGGACCCTGGACCCAATGGCCGAAGGCCTCCTCCTCTTGTGCGTCGGCCGTGCCACCCGTTTGCAACAGTACCTTCTCAAGTGGGACAAGGCCTACCGCGGCCGGGTCCGTCTGGGGTGGGCGACTGAAACCTACGACGCCGAAGGCGAACGTGTAGGCGAAACCACACAAACCGAAACACTCTCGCCGGAACGATTGTCCGAACTCGAAGCCCGATTTTCCGGAAGATTCGACCAGATGCCCCCGGCCTATTCCGCAAAAAAGGTCGGTGGCAAGAAACTCTACGAACTGGCCCGAAAAGGACAGGATGTCGAGATCACTCCGAAGACCGTCGAAGTCCATTCCCTGAGTCTCCACCAGGAAGATACCGACAACCTCGTGGTCGAGGTGGAGACCGAGAGCGGTTTCTACGTGCGATCCCTGGCCCACGACCTCGGCGCCGAACTGGGCTGGGGCGCCCACCTCAGGCGGCTGGAGCGGACACGGATCGGACCCTTCCGGCTTGAAGAGGCCATCAGTCAGGATGAATTGGAAAAGGCCCCGGATCCCGAAAGCGTTATCGAAGGGCCGCACTGGATCCCGTTGTCGAAGATCCCTCTGCCCTTTCCCTCGGTCGACATCAACCCAACCGCGGCCGCTCGGTTCGTCCAGGGGCAAGAGGTTGTCGTCCTGAGAGCGGAGACCGAAATTCTCCAACCCAACGGTCCGACAGCCGTCCGCAGAGGGGACGAGTTACTGGGTGTCGGCGAAGTTGCCTGCATCGTCGCCCGGGGCCGGACGATCACTATTCGCCCATCTTTGGTCTTGGCGGCCCAGGGTGGATGAGGGTCACAAAACAAGGAAATAGCCACAAAAAGGCACAAAGAGGAACGGGCATCAATACCCGCGGGGCCGCTGAATCCATCGCCTCCACAGACGCTGGATCTGACGCTGAACCTGCCCCTGCCAGCTGCCGCTGGAACTGGACCTGCCCCTGTCGCTGGACCTGTCGCTGTCTCCTGATCCTGATTCCGGATAGCGCCAACCGTCTCGGCCCCTGGATTCCGACCCCAGCCTTCAGGGCCGCTTCGCGCCCCCGCTCGGCGCAGAAAACAACATCTGTCCCCTACTCCGTATTTGTCATCCCGAGCGGAGGCCCACAGGGCCGGAGCCGAGGGATCTCACTGAACCAAACGCCGACGTCGGACTGGGGAGATCCCTCCACTCGGTCGCTGAAGCTCCCTCGGTCGGGATGACGAACGGTGGAGTATCGGAAAACGCGCCAGAGAAAAGACCAGTGTCCCTTGCTCATCTCTGCTGAACCTGAACCTGCCG
>JBDLIO010000116.1:0-6735 GCA_039714865.1 Acidobacteriota bacterium
CCATACGGGCCCTCTTCTCGACAACGATGACATCCTTGCCCAACTGAGCCAGGCGAATCGCCGCGACGTAACCGCCCGGCCCTCCACCGATGACGACGACCTGACACCCTTTGGAAACCGATCCAACAACCATTTACAGCCTCGCCAGCAAGAGATTCGGATTTGATACCAGGCGTGAGAAGGCGGTCATAAACCGTGCTCCTTCGGCGCCGTCAATCCACCGATGATCGAATGATATCGAAAGATACATCATGTCGCGAATCACGATCTCGCCATCTCGAACTACAGGCCGCTGCTCGATCTTGTGCAAACCGAGGATCGCCAACTCCGGTTGATTGATGATCGGCGTCGCGAAGACCCCGCCCAACGGACCGATGTTGGTGATGGTGCAACTGCCGCCACGCATCTCGTCCAGTCCCAAGCGCCGTTCCCTTGCACGGCCTGCCAGGTCGGAAACCTCACGGGCCAACTGAACCATATCTTTTTGGTCGGCATCCTTGATCACCGGCACGATCAGACCCTGGGGCGTATCGACCGCGATGCCGATGTTGTAGTACTTCTTCAGCACGAGTTCGCCGGCTTCCTCGTCAACCGACGCGTTGAAGATCGGAAAGTCCTTGAGGCATTCCACCAGCGCCTTGATGAAAAATGGCAGGACCGAGAACTTGATGCCGTGCTCCGCCTCGATCTGAGGTTTGAGGTCCCGATAGGCAGCCATCAACGCAGTAGCGTCAGCCTCTTCGACGTGGGTCACGTGGGCCGAGATCTGCTTCGACGATCGCATGGCCCCGGCGATGACCTTGCGCAGGTGGGTCAGAGAAACCCGCTCCACCAGACCGTCGGCGGTGACCGTCACATTGGCGGGAACCTCCACCGATACCGGAGGTGCGGCGGTCGGCGCCGATGCAACCTCGCCCCGTGAAGCACGCTCGACATCATCGTCGGTGATCCGCCCGCCGGATCCGCTACCGGCAACACTCGACAGGTCAACGCCCAACTGGCGGGCAAGGCCTCTGGTCTTGGGTGTCGCCAGGGGACGGCGATGACCCACTGCTCCAGGCCCCACGGGCTGAGCGGCATCAACCACCGCAGGCGCCGTTACGGACTCGGAGGCCTCCACAGGGGCCGTTTGGGCCTGACCGGAGTCCGCCACGCTTTCGCCCGCTTTCCCGATGACGATCAATGCGTCGCCGACATGGATCAGATCGCCCGCTGCGAAGTTGATCTTGAGTACGGTGCCGCCTGAGGGCGCCGGCAGTTCGACGACCGCCTTGTCGGTTTCGACCTTGACGAGCGGCTGATCTTCGGCAACCGTATCGCCTTCGGCCACCAGCCACTCAACGACCGTTCCTTCGTGAATTCCCTCTCCCACATCCGGGAAGTTAAAAACAAACGCCATCAGAACTCCATCGATTTCTTCGCTGCCGCGACCACCCGGTCCCTGTTCGGCAGGTACAGTTTTTCCTGGTGCGCCAGGGGAAAGACGACATCGAACCCACAGACCCGCTGCACAGGAGCTTCCAGATGCATCAGGGCATGCTCGTTGATCTGAGCGACGATCTCGGCGCCGAAACCGTTGGTCTTCGGGGCCTCGTGCACGACGACCCCCCGTCCGGTCTTGACGACGCTCCCGATGAAGGTATCGCGATCGAGGGGGTTGAGACTCCGAAGATCTACGACTTCGGCCGAAATACCTTGAACGGCCAAGACCTCGGCAGCATCGTGACAGACCCGGGTCATCGAACCCCAAGCGATCAGGCTGACATCGTCCCCCGTGTGGGCAATTGACGCCGAGCCGAGAGGCACGGTGTAGGCCTCGTCCGGCACCTCCTCGCGGAAGGCACGGTAGATCCTTTTGGGTTCCATGAAGAGCACCGGGTCGTTGCTGCGCATGGCGGAAATCAACAATCCCTTTGCATCGTATGGGTTCGAGGGCACCACAACCTTGAATCCCGGCGTATTGAGGAACAGGCTCTCGTAACTCTCCGAATGGTGCTCCGGAGGGTGAATTCCGCCTCCGTAGGGCATGCGAACCACCATCGGCGTCGTCATTCGGCCCCGCGTTCGGTTCCGCATTCGCGCCGCGTGTGAAAACAACTGGTTGATCGCGGGGTAGACGAAGCCCATGAACTGCATCTCGGCGACCGGGCGGAATCCGGTGGCGGCAAGGCCCACCGACAAACCGATGATGCCACTCTCGGCCAGCGGAGTATCGATCACCCTTTCGTGACCGAACTCCTCGATCAGACCGTCGGTGGCACGGAAAACGCCTCCGTCGACACCAACGTCTTCCCCGAGCACCAGGACCGTCGGGTCCAGGCGCATTTCATCCCGCATGGCGTCTCTGACGGCCTGGGCAATCGTCAGGCGTTGCGTCGTCTGGCCACTCATCCCTCCACCTCCGCCTTGAGGGCCGCCATCTGCTCTTCGAGGTGGGGCGGCATGTCGTCGTACATGTATTCGAAGATCGCCTCGGAGGGCTGTGGCGGCATGGCTTCGAGGGCCTCTACTTGAGCGTCAACCCAATCCCGGGCCTCGTCTTCGAGAGATTTTTCCCGCTCATCGTCCCAGAGACCGTTCGCCTCCAGGTATTTGCGCAATCGGGGGATGGGATCTTTCACCCTCCACTGTTCAACCTCTTCTTCCGAGCGATACCGGCTGGCATCGTCGGCGGTCGTGTGATCGCCAAGGCGGTATGTCTCGGCTTCGATAAGGGTCGGCCCACCACCGGTTCGGGCGCGTTCGAGCGCCTCGGTCACGGCCACATGAACGGCGAAAATGTCGTTCCCATCGACCTGGATGCCCGGGACACCGTAGGCGTGGGCTTTCTGCGCCAGGGTCTCCGACGCAGTCTGCTTGGACAGCGGCACCGAAATCGCCCACTGGTTGTTCTGGATCACAAAGACAGTGTTGGTCTTGAAAACGCCGGCAGCGTTGATACCTTCATGGAAATCGCCTTCGGAAGTCGACCCGTCGCCACCGAATACGACCGCTGCGGCCTGTTCACCTCGAAGTTTGAGCGAGAGCCCAACGCCGGCGCCGTGCTGCCATTGCGAACCAACCGGCACGGCGATCGGGAAGCATCGAACTCCCTCGGGAAACGCAGAACCGCGCTCGTCGCCGGCCCAGTAGGCATAGATGATATGGCCGGGGATGCCTCTCAGCACCATCACTGCCTGCTCTCTGAACGCCGGGATCAGCCAGTCACTTTCTTGCATCGCCGTGGCCGTCGCGACCTGAATCGCTTCCTGGCCCTGGATCGGCGGCCAGGTCCCCATGCGCCCCTGACGCTGTAGTTTGAGGGCCTTGTTGTCAAAAGCACGCATCAGGACCATGTTGCGGTAGAACTCAATGATCTGATTGGGATCGAGTTCAGGCATCAACGCAGCGTCCACCTGACCATGCAGGTCAAGAATCTCCAAACGTTGCGTCACCGCCTCGTACACTGTTGTGCGCGGCATATTCCCTCCTGTTTTGCTGGAAAGGACCGCCGTCGCTGGGCGTTCCCGAATCCTGTTCGGTCTGGAAAACCGGAGAACCCGGCCGAATATTCCCGCCGCAGACACCTACGAGAGGTCTTTGATCGTGATCTCCCTCACGAGTTCGATTGGATCGGGCAACGCCTCGTGCCTCACGCTCATCTCCAGTGCCCTCTCAAGTGCGGTGACCACGTGAGGCGCAACCTCGTCGGCATGCCCCCCAGGTACCGCCTCGCCCAGGCCCTCTTCGATCCGGCGCTCTGACACTCTGAACGAACCGGCATAGACGTCCACGGCAAGATTGAGAGAAACGGCTGCATGGATCAAAACGGCTCTTGACCTGCGGGCCTGCGCGCATCCGACGACCTTTCGACCACCGGCAACAAGGGTGTCCGAGAGTTGATCCTCAAAACAGATCGGTGACCGTTCCCGCCCGCCTGTGTGGGGATTTTCCTTGTGTCGCCCCGATCCGCCTGCTGCTTCCAGAGCCGGCGCGAGGGCCCCAAGGAACAGTGTGTAGAGTCCGGTGATCTTCTCGGCCCAGTGATGTTTCACAGGCAAGAAGAGGGAGACCGCGATATCCCGCCGGTGGACGACACCCGTTCCCCCGGTCATCCTTCGATACACTGGAACTCTCGCCTCCCGGCACCAGTCCAGATCAATGTCCGCGATCTTCTGGCCGTACCCGAGGACGATCACCGGGGCCACCCAGGAATAGAGAAACAGCGATACCGAACCGGACGCCGCGCGTTCGAGGAAATCCATCTCCAAACCCAGGTCCCGCTCCGGCCTCCCGTCGAAATCGACGAAGAGGTTCAGCTCGCGGTTGTCAGCAGTTGCACCCACACCGCAATTGCATCATGAATGGCCTGATGGAGCAAACACGGCCGAGAGCTGACAGCTGACAGCTGATAGCTGACAGCTGATAGCTGATAGCTGACAGCTGACAGCTGATAGCTGACAGCTCCCAGCCCTGCTACCATGCACTGATGCGGCAGGAGGCGGAACTGGTCCCGTACACCACGACCCGTCTTTCGGGTTCGCCCCTGCTGGTCCTGGCGCCGCATCCCGATGACGAGATCTTCGGTGGCGGGCCGATCCTCCTTGAAGCGGTAAGAGCAGACGCAACGATTCATGTCATCGTCGCCACCAACGGCATCGCCCAGGGCGACCCGGAAACTCGTCGGGAGGAAAGTCGGGAGGCCGCTCGACGTCTGGGCATACCGGCGCCGGAGTTCTGGCCCTTTGACGATCGCAGCCTGTCTCCGTCGAATCCTGACCTCCTCGAGCACATCCGGCAGGCACTGGACCACCACCGGCCGGAACTGCTGGCCATACCCTCTCCGGCCGAACTCCACCCCGATCATCGGGCAATGGCGTTGGCCGTGTACCGGGCTCTTCAAGAACCCGGTCGGCTGGCCGCGCTCCCCCCGACATTCCGCCTCGCGACCTATGAAATCTCAGCCTTCATGCGCCCCAACGCCCTGGTGGACATCACCGATGACTGGCCCGCCCTGATGCACGCATCCGAGGCCTTCAGTTCACAAAATGACATCCAGCCATATCTCGAGGTGCTGGACGCGGTCGCCGTCGCCCGTCGTCTGACGCTGGGTCCCGAGGTCACACGGGCGGCTGCATTTTTCGTCGTCGACCCGGCCTTCATCGCCGAGTACGATAGTGACGCATGGGCCTCCCAGCAGGGGCCCAACGCCGATCCGGCAGGACTGCCTCTTCTCTCGCCCGACCCGCCCCCCGTTGGTGGCGACTCCAGGATTAACGAGCCACAAGACCCTTCACCGGCGGCGCCCGGCACAGAGCCCAAAATCAAACCAACGCCCAGTCCGGCCGTCCGCGTCTCCGTCGTTGTCCGAACCAAGGATCGCCCAGAGCTCCTGAGGGAAGCCCTTCAGAGCCTTGCCTCCCAGCATCACCGTCCTTTGCAGGCCATCGTCATCAATGACGGCGGCATCGATGTCACCGACGTCGTGACGGCTTTTGAAGGTCAATTGGAGATCATCCACGAAATCCTCGAGCCCGGCAGGGGCCGCTGTGCCGCTGCCAATCGTGCGATCGAGTTGGCGTCCGGGCCCTGGTTGGCATTCCTTGATGACGACGACGTGTGGCTTCCCGACGGTATCGGCCGCCTCCTTGTCTCGGCCTCCACAAATCAGAGTGCCGTTTACGGCACGGTGACCGCTTTTTCGATTGACCCCGATACCGGTACCGGAACTCCCTTTCACACCTTCGGCAACCCATTCGACCCTGATGCGCTGCTGTTCGAGAACTTCATTCCGATCATCGGCTGCTTGATGCCGCTTGAGAAGGTCCGTTCGATCGGCGGCATCGACGAAAGTCTGGAGTGTTTCGAGGATTGGGATCTGTTTCTGAGGTTGTCCAGAGTCGTACCCTTCGAATTTGTCGATATCGAGGTGGCTCAATACCGGATCTTCGGAGATGGATTTATCACCGGCGCCGGCGGCCAGGAACTCCAACATCGAGGCCGAACAGCCATCTATGAGAAACATTGGTCACTGCTCTCACCCGAAACCCTCAGCCGCATGCAGTATCACGCCAAGGCCGAGCTCATGCCTGCGGAGATCGCTCGAGAGTCTTCCGCATGGAGAATGCGAGTCGAGGATCTCGAAAGAGGCAACCGAAATCTCGAAGAAGGCCTCAAAGACCGGGAACAGCGTCTGGAGGCACTCCAGAGTGAGCGGCTGGAAATCGACAGCCAGCTCGATCAGGCAAAACTCCGCGGAGCAGCTCTTCAACAAGAATTGGAGAACGAACCGACTCGATCCGCTCTGGTCTCGGTGATAATCGTCAACTACAACGGACGACACCATTTGGAGAAGTGTCTTCCCTCCCTTGTGCAAAGCAAGAACGTCAATATCGAGATCATCGTTGTCGACAACGGTTCCGATGACGACTCACTGACCTGGCTGGCTGAACACTACCCCAATGTCCGCAGCATCGAGATCGGGGCCAACGTCGGTTTTGGCGAGGGCAACCGCCAGGGAATGCTGGCGGCCCGCGGCGGCTATGCAGCCTTCCTCAACAGCGACACCGTTGTCGAACCGGGCTGGCTCTACGAACTGGTCTACACGGCTCGCGATCCACGCGTTTCCGGACTGGGCCTGGCCGGGCTGCGCGACGCCGTCTCCTTCTTCCGCTATGCCGACCAGGACGAGTCGGGCACGACCAATCCGGTTCACACAGCCATCGACCGCGCCTACATCTTCGGCATCTCCCAATC
>JBDLIO010000117.1:0-6713 GCA_039714865.1 Acidobacteriota bacterium
CGACTCCGGGAGCGCCGCTCGAGTCGTCCCTGGAGGAAAAGATCGAGGATGCGAGGGTAGGTGGGTCCTGGAGGGAAGCGTAACCTGGTGAGGTCTGGCGCGGTGAGTTTTGCAACAGGAAGAAGAGCGGGGAGGAGTATTTGGAGCGGGCGGTCATCGCGCCGGTTCGGGATGAACAGGGTGAAATCGTGCGCTTCGTGGCGGTCAAAGAAGACGTTACCGAGTTGCGAAAAACGGAGGAAGCCCTCCGGGACAGTGAGATGCTGTTCCAAACGGTGATCGAGACGGCTCAGGACGCCATTTTCGTCAAGGGGCGGGACTTGAGATACCGCTTGATGAATCCGACGATGGCGGTTTCGTTCGAGATGACGCCGGAAGAGATCAAGGGTTTGAGTGATTTCGATCTCTTCGGCCGGGAGGAGGCTGAGGCAATTCGGGAGATCGACCTCCGGGTCCTTCAAGGGGAGACTGTGGAGGTTGTCAGTCCTTCGAGCGTCACCGGAGAGGAGCGTTCCTTTGCCGTCAGCAGGGTCCCTTTGCGAGATCAGGACGGAGAGGTCATCGGAGTCTGCGGGATAGCCCGGGATATCACTGGCCGGGAGCGGTACGAAGAAGAACTCAAAGAGGCCAAGAATACGGCCGAAGCGGCCACCGAGGCCAAGAGTCTCTTCACGGCCAACATCAGCCACGAACTGCGCACACCACTCAACGGGGTCGTGGGCATGATTGATCTGTTGCAGCAGACCGACCTCGATCACGAGCAGGAGCAGTATGTACGGATTGCCGAAGCCTCGGCACAATCGTTGACGGAGCTGATCGGTGACGTGCTGGATTTCACAAGAATTGAGGCGGGGAAGATTGAACTCAGCCGCGTGAACTTCGGGCTTCGGCCGTGGTTGGCAGAGACAACGGAGATCGTCATCGAAAGGGCAAGGGCCAAAGGACTCGTCCTCAGCTGGTCAGTAAAACCAGGTGTGCCTGAAGTGATATGGGGTGATCAATACAGGTTGCGACAGGTACTGCTCAATTTGATCTGGAATGCCATCAAGTTCACTGAGAGTGGGTCCATCACCGTTGGGGTCGGGCTTGCCTCGGAATGGGATGGGGTGAGCGCGTTGGAGTTCTCGGTTCGGGACACTGGGTTGGGTATTCCGAATGGACGGCTGGAGACCATCTTCGACGTCTTTTCTCTGGCTGACGAGGGCATGACCCGGTCTGTCGGAGGCACGGGCCTGGGGTTGGCGATCTCACGGAATCTCGTCGAGAAGATGGGTGGTCGAATCTGGGCAGAAAGCCAGCCAGGGGTTGGCAGTACATTTCTTTTCATGCTGCCTCAGAGAGCCAGGGTCGGCGTGGAAGAGAAATCAGAAACGGAAACGACGGCGCCCGTCGTAGCAGAGCGCAAACTTCGGGTCCTGGTCGTCGACGACAATCCGGTCAACCGCCTGGTAGCCGTTCGGACGGCCGCCAAGTGCGGACACACAGTGACCGAGGCGTCCGATGGTCAAGAAGCATTGAAAATCCTTTCCCAAGACCAGTCTTTCGACGTCGTGTTGATGGATCTCCATATGCCGATGATTGACGGGTTGGAAGCGACGAGGGAAATTCGTCAGGGCGAGGGGGGCGGCCGCCATCTGTGGATCATCGGGTTGACGGCTGCCGCAACGGTTGGTGACAAAGAGGCATGTCTCGCCGCCGGGATGGATGATTATCTGAGCAAGCCCGTTCGTTTTGATGATCTTCAGGCGGCTCTTGCTCAGGCGGCTCTTGCTCAGGCGGCACCTCGTTCCGGTGGCGCCGTTGATCGGTCTTGAGATTTCGGATAACCTCAGGCGAACAACCAACCACCTGTTGCCGGTTTTGGAAAAGGAGCCTCCATGGAGTTCACAGACTTTCGTAACGTCCATCACATGTTGAGCGAAACGGTTGAGCGGTTCGGTGACAATGACGCCTATCGATGGATCCTCCCGTCGAAGGCAACGGAGTCGATCACATGGAAGGGTTTTTCCGAAGAAGTGAGCCGAGTCGGCAAGAGCCTGATCGCGCTCGGTCTCGAGAAGGGCGACAAAGCCAACATCCTCAGCTACACGCGTTACCCCTGGGTTTTGACCGATGTGGGTTGCGCCTCGATCGGCTCTTGTGCCGTTGGCATTTACCAGTCGCTGCTGGCCGAGGATGTCAAATACATCGTCAATCACTCGGACGCGGTCCTGGTCTTTGCCGAGGATGAGGCTCAGTTGGAGAAATTGCTGGAGATCCGGGATGAGATCCCGGCTGTTCGCAAAGTCATCCTGTTTTCGGGCGCCGCGCCGGACGACGAGTGGGTGATGACCTATGAGCGATTCCTCGAACTCGGCGCCGCCATTTCTGATGAGGTGTTGCATGAGAGGATGCACGATGTCAGATCTGACGATGTGGCGACGATCGTCTACACCTCGGGAACCACCGGCGTCCCCAAGGGCGCCGTTTTGACTCATGACAACCTTACGTTTACAGCCCAGTCGGTCTGGGGTTCGACGCAGATACTCGACGGTGACGAGACGTTGCTGTTTCTGCCCCTGGCCCACATCTTCGCCAGGACGCTGGTCTTCAGCGCTCTGGTTGCCGGCAGTGCAACGACATTCGCCCGCGGCATCGAAACGATCGTCGAGGACTTCTCAATTGCTCGCCCCCACTGGTTTCCCAGCGTTCCGCGGATTTACGAGAAGGTGTTTTCGAAGGTAATTTCGGGGGCGGAGGCCAAAGGCGGCGCCGCCCTGACGATCTTCAACTGGGCCCGTTCGGTCGGTGACCGTGTCAGCGATTGCAAGCTGGAGGGCAAGGACATCCCATTCCTGTTGGGGCTGCAGTATTCCCTGGCCACAAAGTTGGTCTTTTCCAAGGTCCAGGCGGCTTTGGGCGGCAGAGTCCGTTGGTGCATCAGTGGCGCCGCCCCTCTCAACCCCTCGATCGCCAAGTTCTTCCACGCGGCGGGAATCCTGATCGTCGAAGGCATCGGCATGACCGAAAACACCTCCTTCACCAACCTCAACCGCTACGACAACTACCGCTTCGGCTGGGTGGGACCACCGGGGCCGGGAATTGAACAGAAGACAGGGGAGGATGGCGAGGTGCTCTACCGGGGCCGGAACGTGATGAGGGAGTATTACAAGATGCCGGCGGAGACCGCTGAGACCCTGACCACCGACGGGTGGCAGCACACCGGTGACCTCGGCGAAATCGACGAGGAAAATTTCTTGAGGATCACCGGCCGCAAGAAAGACCTGATCATCACAGCGGGCGGCAAGAACATTGCTCCATCTACCATCGAGGGTCTGATCGCAACATCGAAGTACATCAACCAGGTATGCGCCATCGGTGACCGAAAACCATACCTGGTGGGGTTGATCACTGTCGATGCCGACAACATTCGAGCCTACGCCGACGAGCAGGGGATCGCGAGCGAAGATTTTGCCGACTTGCTGGCGGACGAAAGGATCATCCAGCTGATCGACGGTGAGCTTCAGACCAAGAATGTTGAGTTGGCTTCGTTCGAGACCATCAAGAAGTTTCGCCTTGTCGAGGAGTTCACCATCGAAAACGGTCTGCTAACCCCGACCATGAAGGTCAAGCGCAACGGGGCGATGGAGCGGTACGAGAACTTGATCGAGGAGATGTACGACTGATCCGGCCTTCTCGCCGAAGCGGATCACCGGCCGACTTGGCTGGCTGACGTTTCATGAGGCCCACGAATTTCAGATGCCGAAAACTGGATGCGTTCCACGGGAGCGGAGTCGGTTGCGACCATCACCCGGTTCTTTCCTGCGTTTTTGGCCTGCAACAGCGCGCGGTCGGCGGCCGCAACCACGAGGTTGAAGTCCGGATGACCATCGTGTATGGCAACTCCGATGCTGACGGACGGCTTAATTTCCGGCCCGAGCTCGGTAGGTATTTGCAGGCCTGCGACAGCTGCTCGAATGCACTCAGCCTTCTGCTGTGAGATGTCTGTGGAAGCCTCCGACAGCAGGATGAGGAATTCTTCGCCGCCGTAACGGAATACAAAATCGCTGGTACGGACGTTGGACAGCAAAGCATCGGCAATGATCACCAGAGCCTCGTCCCCGACCTGATGTCCGTGGGTGTCGTTGATCGTCTTGAAGTTGTCGATATCGACGAGAAGCACGGCAAATGGTCTCGAGTTAGTCTGGCTGAGGTTGACCTCATGCTGCAAGATCGAATGCATGTATCGCCGATTGAATAACCGAGTCAGAGAATCGCGGGACTCCTCTGTTGCCAGGGCCCGGTCAGCGACCGATGAGAGGGCCAGGGCCAGGCGAGAGACATGGTCGTTGAGAGCCTGCATATTTTCTTCGGATAATGTTTGCCCACCTTCGCTGGGAACCAAGATGTGTTCTGCATACCATTGATCTGCCTCTGCCAGGGCTTCCCGCAGCGCCGTGTACTCGGGCAGGTCAACGATTGAGAACGAGGCCTTGTGCTTGACCCATAGGCCAAGATCGCTGCGGCCCAGAGTCGGAACTTCTGAGAAGGAGCGGCCGTTGAAAAGGGTCACGATGACCGTGCGGTGCCAGTTGAAAAGAGTTCCCTTGAGCCGTTCGCATTCGAGGGCAAGCGAAGGCCCGGACAAGGCGACTCGGAGTGCCTGGCCGTAACCGATGTTGGTCGTAACAGCGGCGAGATAAGGTTCGCCGATGGTGGCGGCGGCATGATCAATGACCTGGTTTGTGAACATCGTTGCGGCTAACTTGACCTCTGGAGTCCACCGCTGGCGTTCGATGCGGTGGCTGATTTCGTCTTTGAATATCGAAATTCCGAGGTTCATCAAATAGGGTGGCAGGTTGATTCTGGAGTGGACGAGGCCGATAGTCATCTGGCGCTCGACGTAGTTATTCCACGAACCCTGGTTTCCAGCAGAAAATACCTGTTGCAGCCATTCATTGAGTGCGGTGCCGAGCCTGGAGCGAACCGTCTCATGATTCAAGAATTTCCGAGCCTCATCGTCTTTGAGGATCTTCTCGGCGAACTGAAGCACTATCTCCTCACCTTGGTCTTCCATCATTTGGCGGACGCAGGAAGCAACATCCTCGTCAACCTGGCGCCATACCTCGCTGAGGCGGTCACAGAGACGTTCGGCACGGGCGTAATTTTTCATTAATGGCCTCCACGTTCACTCAAGAAGCGCCTGTCAAACCTACAACGGGTATTCCGTCGGGGGCATCAGGAAATTCCTGATATCTCCCTTCGAAATACCTGAGTGGAAGAACAACGGTGTGCTTTCACTGGACCGTTCCCATCCGACAACCCCGGGGCTGGAAAGGGCGTTTTCCGGACAAGAACGGGCCGTCGGTTATCGGGACAGCATTTGGATTTCTGTCTCCCAGAGTCGGCGGTAGAGGCCATCGCGGGCCACGAGGTCCGAGTGGGATCCATGCTGGACCATCCGTCCCTGGTCGAGGACGACGATGATGTCGTAGTGTTCCATCATCACCAGACGATGAGTAATGTGAAGAGTCGTCGTCCCTTCAAAGGCCTGGAAGATCTGTTGCAGCAGGATTGAGGCCGTTGGGCCGTCCAGTTGGGCCGTCGGTTCATCCAGGATGAGAACGGCAGGTTTTTGCAAAAGCGCGCGCGCGACGCTGAGACGTTGGCGCTGCCCGCCCGAGAGGCGCTGGCCCGACTCTCCAATCCAGGTGTCCAGACCTTCCGGCAGCTCGGCGAGGGTTGACTCCAGGGCCGCATGCCGGCAGGCGTTCTTCAGCTCCCAAGTTGAGGCTGAGGGCTGGGCCAAACAGAGGTTCTCCGCCACAGTGCCGCTGAACAGGAAGGTATGCTGGGACACCAGTCCGATCGACCTCCGGAGATTGTCGAGATCCATCTCCCTGATGTCGGCGTGGTCGATGAGTATCCTCCCTGCCTCCGGGTCCCAGAATCGCTGAACGAGGTGGGCCAGGGTCGTCTTCCCCGCGCCGGATGGGCCAACAACAGCCGCTCGTGCGCCGGCGCCGATTTCAAGGTTGAGGCCGTTCAGGGCGGGTTGGGTTGTGCCGGGATAGATGTGGCAGAGGTCCTGAAAAATCAGGGAGGGACTGTGCCCCCCAGGTTGACTCCACGCCGGTGTGCACGACTCGACCGGGGAGAAGACCGTTGGCCGAGCATCCAGAATCTCGTAGAGCCTCCCGGCGGAGGCGACCTGATGGTGCAGATGGCGGGCGGCCTGCGGCAGGGGTGTGGCCGCCTCGAATGCCGCGACGGCCACCAGGCAGAGCACGGCCAACATTGTACCGCTCAAGTTACCCGATCGAACCAACGGGATGCCGACAATCAGGATGACCACAGCGACCAGGTGGGTCAGGAGAATCCCGGCTCCGGTGGTCACCGCGTCGATCAAGGCGGTATGGCGCTCGACCCGGGCCCTGTCCCTGCTGACGGCGTCGATCCTCGACCGATGTGATCTGCTGCGGTTGAATGCCAGCAGCTCGGACAGGCCTTGCACGAAATCCACGACCGCATCGCCATGACTCGATCGCAAGGTGACCGACCGTCGACCCACGTTTGATGCCGAGACCCATGTTACTGCCGGAACGACGACGGCAGCCAGGAAATAAAACAGGGAAAAGACGGCGCCGGCCATTGGTGAAAACCACACCATGAAGCAGCAGACCCCTGCACCGACGGCCAAAGCCACCAGCGGTGGTGAGAGCACCCGGATCGTG
>JBDLIO010000118.1:0-6689 GCA_039714865.1 Acidobacteriota bacterium
GGTCTGTGACGACGCGGGGGGCGGCGTCTGCGGAGAGACCTCGGGGGCCGGCGACATCAACGAGACCGTGCATCTCCCTGCCGGCGCTTTTGTCACCCTCACCGCCACCGGCACCGTGGACCCGGCCGCGAGCGGCCTGCTGGAGGTCACTTCTTCCGTGACCGGGCCCGCCGGCATGATCGAGATTGATCCGGACAACAACTCGGCCACAGACGTCGATGCGATCGAGGACACGTTGATCTTTGCCGACGGCTTCGAAAGCGGCGGTACGAGCGCCTGGTCTGTGACGGCGCCTCAATAACACCTAAGACGAAGAAAGGGGACACGAATTGCAAGGGGAATTGCAGGGGACACTCTTCTTCCCAACTCGGGGGTGGATCATGCAGGGTTGGCAGAGGTTTGGGGTTGCGGTCCTTCTGGTTGCCGTCGTCGGATGTGGGGGCTCCCAGGGTCCGACGACGGATATCGGCGGCGAATTCCAGTCCATGCTGGAAAAAGCGGCGGCGGCCGAACCATTGGTGTTTGGCGCCGCCCTTCATGTCGACGGGCCCGGGATTGACTGGGAAGGCGCCGTCGGGTTCGCCGATCCCGAAGGCGGCGTGGCAATGACCGCCGAGCACCCCGTTCGGCTGGCCAGCAATACGAAGACCTACGTCGCCGCCGCCGTCTTGCGGCTCGTGGAGCAGGGGCGTCTTGAGCTGGATCGATCGATCGCCGGATACCTTCCGGCCGAACTCAACGAGATTCTGATCTCAGGAGGCTATGACCCGGAGGTGATCACGATCCGCCACCTTTTGACGCATACCTCAGGCCTGGACGACCATGGCGCCGGCGACAACTACGGGGAACTGATCATGGCCGATCCCCAGCGGCGTTGGACCCGGACCGACCAGTTGGGTTTCCTGGTCGAATGGGGCAAACCCCAGGGCGAACCGGAAGAGGTCTACCGCTACTCGGACAGCGGCTACATCCTGCTGGGCGAGATTCTCGAGCGCACGACGGGCAAGAACTTTCCAGGTGCCGTGTGGGAGCTGATCGATCGTCAGAGGCTCGGTCTGCACGCAACGTGGTTCGAGACCCTCGAACCTCAACCGAATGGCACGCTCGACCGGGCACATCAGTTCTTTGGGGATTTGGACACCGCCGCCTTCGATCCGTCATTCGATCTGTGGGGGGGGGGAGGCATCGTCGCAACCGTCGGTGACCTCGCGCGATTCACCCGGGCACTTTTTGAAGGCCGGGTTTTTGACGATCCGACCACTCTCGAGACAATGCTGACGACCTTTGAGGGGCTCAATGCCCCCGAAGGCGCTGGGGAACAGCGGATCGAACCCGGCGCCTACCGGATGGGGTTGTGGGTGGTCGAAGTCGGAGGGTTGACGGGCTGGCGGCATTCAGGTTTTTGGGGGACCTCGGCGACCTATTTCCCTGAGCTCGACCTCGTCATCACCGGCACCCAGAACCAGAATCACGGGCAGTACATTATCAGCCCACTGGTGGAGGAGATCGTTGTTCGGGTGAGGTAGGCGGGGCAATTCGTCGAACGAGTTGCATGGGCCGGCTTACGCCGATCAAGACTATGCCTTTGACGGTCGACGGCTGTTTCCATCTCACCGAGCAGATCATCCGGGAGCGAATACGTTACTTTTCGGGCCGTACTTTCACCCATGGGACACCTCCTTATGTACAGAAGGTATGGTAAGTTCCTACAGCACCATCGTCAACCCTGATGCCTGGAGCCCCCATCTCATTGCCCTGCGCGAAGCGCACATTGCGATAGGCGGGTGGGTGATTGGTCGTCCGTACCTGAAATAACGGTGATGCCGGCAGACCAATCACGCGCCCGTCTATCGCACCGGGAACTCCGCCAACAACCGAGACACAATCTTCGCAACGTCGTTTTCTGACGGGTTGGGCCTGCTGAAGGCGCCCTCGGCGATGCCCCGCCAGACGAGACTGCGTTTCTTGCCGTCAAGAACATCGACGATCAGCGTGCCCCTGGTCACCATTCTCGCGGAGGAGTAGCCTCCACCACCCCAACCCCAGCACCCGTGGTAGGGGTATCCCCAACCACCGTAGTAGACATGCATATTGCGTTGCAGCGCGATATGGTAGGTCACCAGGAGGTCCGCCTTGCCGGGTTCGGCAGGCGTGAGCCCCTTGAGGCCGAGTTCGCCGGTCACTGCGTTTCGAATACGGGAGGCAACGATCGCGTTCGGGGCCGGGGAGGGGGCGCCCCGATCCGGCCTCTCAGGCAGTTCGTACCACGCGAAGGTCGAATCCCGCGTGAAATCATGGTGGGTGTCCCAGTCCGTCACGTAGCTGACCGACGAACAGCTCCCAAGCAGTACCGCCAAAAAGCCCACCGAAATGATCAAAATCAGCTTTTTCATGACCTCTCTCCTTTTCAGCCTTCCGGGTGCCGCGACTGCCTGCACCGCTCACTGATGGTTACTGCAAAAACAATGCCTGGTTGACGGGTTGAGTGGAATCGATGGAGCCCCAATACCGACGAGCAGGCATTGAACCAAGGCCTACGGCATTTTCCGGATCCCCTGTTGGCCGGTCCTTCATGGCCCGCAATTCGTGCTGTGCCCACCTGAGAGGACTGGTCGTCCCGTTTCGGGGACAGAGCGCTATACTCCGCCGATGGCAAATCGTCCCCACCGAAAGACTGATATCCCACAGGAGCACGCAGAGGGGCTTGAGAGGCACCTCAAACACTTTTTGGGCCTGTGGGAGGTCGACGCATTTGCTCCGAAGATCGAAATGCGGCTCAGCACCCGGATGACGCGTACGATCGGCAGCGCCAATCCGGCCAGGAACCGAATTACTCTCGCGGCCTGGCTGTTCAACCAACCCCAGGAGATCATCGATGAAGTTCTCTGCCACGAAGCCGCCCATCTGGTCGTCCACCACCTTCATGGGCCGGGCCTCCGACCTCACGGCCGGGAGTGGCAGGCCTTGATGCGATGGGCGGGTGTGGCCCCAAGGGTTCGAATTCCGCTGCCCAATCCACCGCCGCTGCCCAAGATCCGTCGCAGGCGGCGCAGAACGACCCTCGGCCGAGCCGCGGCTGCCCTGATTCGCTGGTAGGCGCCTACTCGGTCGTGAACTGATCTACCAGTTTTCTGAGATCCTCGGCGACTTCGAGAAGTCGCCGGGCTGCCCGGTCCGTGGATTCCGCACCCTGGACTGTGGTCTCGGCGGTACCGGCGACGGTTGCGATTCCTTCGGCGATCTCGCTTCCGCCCGTTGCCGCCTCGCTGACCATTCGTCCGATCTCGGCGGTGGTTGCACTCTGCTGTTCGACGGCGCTCGCGATGGTGTTCTGGATCTCGTTGATCTCGAGAATCAGAGCCGAAATATCCGATACGACCTCGACGGCCTCCGAGGCGTCGGCCACGATTGCATCGACACGCTTGCCGATCTCGGCGGTGGCCGTGGCCGTCTGGGTCGCCAATTTCTTGACTTCGGCGGCCACGACAGCAAAGCCCTTTCCGGATTCCCCCGCTCTGGCGGCCTCGATCGTTGCGTTGAGCGCCAGCAAGTTGGTCTGGGAGGCGATCCCCTGGATGACTTCGACGACCTTGCCGATCTCGGCGCTGGATTTACCCAGCCGTTCAACCGTTTCGTTGGTCCTGCGAGCTTTAACTACGCCTGATGCCGCAACCTGTGCCGCAGTTGAGGCGCTGCCTGAGATCTCGAGAATCGAGGCGCTCATCTCTTCGGCAGCTGTGGACACAGCCTGAATATTGGCGCTGACCTGTTCGGCTGCGGACGAAACCACTGCGGCCTGTTGAGAGGTGTCTTCGACATTCCCTTTCAGCTCCCGGCTGACGAGATCGATGGTATTCGAGACCTCGCCAAGCCGGTCGGCGTTGGCTATCACCCGGCCTACCATTTCCTGGGCCCCGTCGGCGACTTGATTGAGGGCATGCCGGAATTTCCCAATCTCGTCCCTGGCGTCCCCCTCAAGCCGAAATGTCAGATCTCCTTGCGCCAAGTGTTTGGCCAGGTCGACCGCGCCCAGCAGAGGTCGCGCGAGTGAATTTCGCAAGACGAATCCGAGGAGCACAGCTGCAAGACCGGCGCCGCCGAAAACCACGATTCCGGCGACCCACGCATCCGTACTGCCCCCGAGAAGACGGGCCGGTTCTGATATTTCCATGATCCCGGCGACGTCGCCCAGACGCCATGGCGCCGAGGCAGAGGACTCCATGACATTGTGGCAATCGACGCACAGGGGTGAGTCCATGACGTCGGCGGTTGCGTATCGAATCATCAGGCCGGCGCCGGAGTCTTCCATTTCCCAAAACTCGTCACCAGGATGCTGCTGGAGGTACTTCAGGGCCTCACGCTGGAATGCGTCAAGTGAGTCGGTTGATCGGCCCCCGGAGATCCTGGCCACACCGATGTGGGCCAGGTGGGTATCATGCAGCCCGGAGAGAACACGGTCCAACTCGTGGATCATCGGGTCAGAGGCTGAATCGTCGTTGTCCGATTGTGAGAGCCTCTCCAGGGAGTAGGCCCGGAGAGCCTTGAGTTCGGTGGTGATGAACCGGGTCTTTTCGAGGGCGGTGGTCCTGACCAGGCTCTGGCGGTTTCGGACAGTCAGCAGACTCATGGCTACCGCAACCAGCAGGCCCATGACGCAGATGGGAAGGGCGACCTTCCACAGAACCGGGAGATCGGCCCAGGACCATGTGGATCGCTGTTGAATGCCGGAATCCGTCATCATTCCTCCTCGTTCTGATTGCCCATCCTTGAGATGCAATACGGTGGAAGCCGATATCGCATTCGTCGATCTTAGTTTAGTATGGCGGGCGATACGAAGGTGGACGCCGCCAATGAGTGGCCCGATAAGGGTCTTCGGTCTGAGCATTCGAGGAGGCAGGCATGGATTTGGGACTGACGGATCGGGTGGCTTTGGTAACCGGTGGAAGCCGGGGTCTTGGGAAGGCAATGGCTGCCGCCCTGGCGGCGGAGGGCGCCAGGGTTGCGCTCTGCGCGCGGGACGAAACGACCCTGGGTCAAACTGCTGAGACAATTGCCGGGACCGGCGCCACGGTCCTCCCTGTGGTCGCCGACGTCACCTCGGTCGAGGATCGGGAACGATTGATGGCTGAGGTCGGGGGCCGGTTGGGGCCGGTGGAGGTGCTTGTCAACAACGTCGGGGGCAATCGCCGAGGTGCGATATGCGATACGACTGACGAGGACTGGCAGGCGATCATTGATCTCAACCTGATGAGCCACATGCAGTTGTCACGATCGGTGGTCCCGGCGATGCGGAAAGAAGGGCGTGGGGTGATCCTGTTTGTCACCTCGATCTACGGCCGGGAGTACGGTGGGCCCGGGATGAGCATCTACCACACGACCAAGGCGGCGGTCATCGGGCTGGCCAAGGCCCTGGCCCTGGAACTCGCGCCTGACGGCATTCGGGTCAATTCGATAGCACCGGGATCAATTCGATTCCCAGGGGGGTCCTGGGACAAAAAGTGTCAGGTCGACCCTGAGGCCATGGCGACGTTCATCAAGGCCGAGATTCCGATGGGACGGTTCGGCGCCGCGGAGGAGATCGGAGACGTTGCGGCCTTTCTGGCCTCCGACCGTGCTTCGTGGATCACCGGTGCGTGCCTCAACGTCGATGGTGGTCAGTCAAGGTCCCTGATATAGACAGCTGTCAGCTGTCAGCTCTCAGCGCTCAGTTGTCAGCTGTTCTCCTGAGGCGGTGCCACCCGATGTCCCAGATTTTCCGGAAGCTCTTCTCACCAGGGCAGGGCGTCGAGATTGACGTTGCCTCCCGAGAGGATGATCCCGATGGTCCGGCCGGAAAATTCATCGGGATGTTCCAGGATCACGGCGAGAGGGAGGGCCGCGGACGGTTCGACCAGCAGCTTGGCCCGTTCCCACAGTAAACGCATCGAGCGGACGATGGTCTCTTCTTGGGCGGTCACAACCCCGTCGACAAGCCCTCTGATGATTCGGAAGGTGCGCTCTGACATCGACGTCAGCAGCCCGTCGGCGACGGTGTCGGGGTTCACGGAAGGGTAGAGAATGCCGTCCCTGAGTGAACGGAAGGCGTCGTCGGCGCCCGATGGTTCGGCGCCCCAGACAGACGCTCCGGGCCGGAGGTGGGACGTTGCGATCGCCGTGCCGGAGAGCAGACCGCCCCCTCCGAGCGGGGCCAGCACGGTATCGATCGACGGGACGTCCGCGAGCAATTCGAGGGCTGCGGTTCCCTGGCCGGCAATGACCCGGGGGTTGTCGTAGGGGTGAATGAACGTGGCCCCGGTTCGGGTCTGAACCTCGGCAAGCGTCGTCTCCCTTGCTTCGAGAGTCGGTTCGCACTCGGTGATCGTTGCGCCGTACCCTTCAACCGCGGCCCGTTTGACCGGAGGTGCGGAGGAGGGCATGACGATGAAGGCCGGGATGCCCCGCAGGCTCGCCGCTCGAGAAAGCGCGGCCGCGTGGTTTCCCGAGGAGTGGGTCGCGACTCCGCGAGCGGCCTCGCTGTCACTGAGGGAGTAGACCGCGTTGGTGGCGCCGCGGGCCTTGAAGGCGCCGACCTGCTGCAGATGTTCGCATTTTAAATACAGCCGTGCGCCGGTCAGGCGGTCGATGGTCGCGCAGGTGGCAACCGGCGTTCGATGGACGTAGGCTGCGATGCGCTCGGCCGCAGTCAGGAC
>JBDLIO010000119.1:0-6683 GCA_039714865.1 Acidobacteriota bacterium
CCGAGACCGCCACTTGACGCCGAACCTGATCCTGGAGCTGACGACCACCCCACATTCCAAGAGCCCCCCCTCCAACGGGGGAGCGCCTTGGCGATCGAGTCTCGGCAGAAGCCGTAGGCCACCGCTCGTCTTTTCTGCGGGACCGCGTGCCCTTGGCGCTCCACACACCGGTGCGGGCCCGCAGAAAAGGCGACGATGGAGTGCCCGGAGGGCGACCCAGAAGGCCGGGGTTGGATACAGCGTCAGGGACAGACGGCAGCGTCAGTTGACAGGTTCAGCGTCAGATGGCAGGGGCCGGGGCAGCGGCCGGGCTCCCCTTGAGCAGCGAGTGTCCCGCTTCTAACCCCCCTTTGCGCCTCCTTCGCGCTCTTAGCCCCCTTCGCGGTTCAACTGTGTTCCTTTTCACCCTTCACCCTCCCCACCCCCGTTCCGCTATCATGCTGCAATGACTCATTCCCCCGACATGCACAGTGATCCAGCCGCCATCAGCGGCCTGGTAGCCGAGATCGAACGCCTGAGTACCGAGCTGGGCCGGCCGACCTCGATCATGGAGGTCTGCGGCACCCACACCCACGCCATCGCCTCGGCGGGACTGCGGGCCATGCTGCCCCAATCGGTGCGGCTGATCTCCGGCCCCGGGTGCCCGGTGTGCGTGACCCCGGTGCAGTACCTCGACCGCGCGATTGCACTGGCCGGTCTTCCCGATGTCGTTGTCTGTTCCTTCGGTGACATGCTGCGGGTTCCTTCGAGCACGATCACTCTGGAAGAAGCGCGAGCCGAAGGCCGATCAATCGAGATCGTCTACTCGCCTCGCGATGCCGTCGAGATGGCCCGCCAACGGCCCGACCAACGAGTGGTCTTCCTGTCGGTCGGCTTCGAAACGACGGTCCCGACCATCGCCGCCGCCGTGGCCGAAGCAGAAGCAACCAACGTCCCGAACTTCCTGATCCTGCCCGGCAACAAGGTGATGCCGCCCCCGATGCAGGCACTCGCCGCCGATCCGGAACTCAAGGTCGAGGGCTTTCTTCTGCCGGGCCATGTCTCGGTGATCACCGGCTGGCAGACTTTCCTGTTCCTGGCCGAGGAACACTCGATGGGGGGCACGGTCGTCGGCTTTGCCCCTGCGGACGTTCTCCGAGGCATCGCCGAACTGCTGGCCCAACTGTGCGAAGGCCGGCGGGAAATCGTCAACCTCTACAACCGGGTGGTCGACGCCTCGGGCAACCAAACCGCCCGGGCCATGGTCGACCGCTTCTTCGAGCCGGCGACGGTCGTCTGGCGAGGCTTCGGGCCGATTGAGGGATCCGGATTGGCGCTCAGGCCTCAGTGGGCTCACCGCGACGCCTCCACGATCGAGGTCGAGCTGCCGGATCCTGTCGAGCCGCCCGGGTGCCGGTGCGGAGACGTCCTGCGCGGCACGATACTGCCACCGGATTGCCCATTGTTCGCCACCAGCTGCACGCCGGATTCCGCCGTCGGCGCCTGTATGGTTTCGTCGGAAGGCGCCTGTGCCGCCTGGTATCGGCACGATCGGTTCCGAATGGGAGAGGTCTGATGTCACGCCGACACAACCGGATTTTGATGGCTCACGGAGCCGGGGGCCGTCTGACGGGAGAGCTGATCTCCCAGACCTTCCTCCCCGCCCTCAAGAATCAACACCTGGCTACTCTTTCGGACGCCGCAGTGCTTCCCGAACTGCCGCCGGGTCGCCCCGCCCTGTCCACCGACGCCTTCGTCGTCGACCCTCCGGTCTTCCCCGGGGGCGACATCGGACGCCTGAGCGTCTGCGGTACGGTCAACGACGTCGCCATGGGCGGGGCCGTGCCCCTGTGGCTGACCTGGGCCCTGATCCTGGAAGAGGGCACCGACATGGAGTTGGTGGAACGGTGCACGGCTTCGGCGGCCACGGCGGCCGAAGAGGCCGGGGTCGCCATCGTCGCCGGCGACACCAAGGTCGTCGCCAAGGGCTCGGGTGACAAGATCTTCGCCATCACGGCCGGGCTCGGCGTCGTGCCTCCCGGCCGGGATATCGGAGACCACAGGATCCAACCGGGAGACGCGATCATCGCCTCGGGGCCTCTCGGCGACCACGGCGCCGTCATCATGGCCGTCCGTCACCAACTGGAGAGCGAGACGCTGCAATCCGACGGGGCGCCGGTCAATCACCTGGTCAATACGCTTTACGACGCAGAGATTGACGTTCACGCCCTCCACGATCCGACCCGGGGGGGCCTGAAATCCGTCGCCAACGAGGTCGCCGGCCGAACGAATTACCGTCAGATCCTGACAGAAGGGTTGATTCCTATCCGGCCGGAAGTCTCGGCCGTATGCGAACTCCTCGGGCTGGACCCGCTGGGCCTCGCCTGCGAAGGCCGATTCCTCGCCTGGGTGCCGGCAGATCATGTGGATCGAGCGGTCGCCGCGCTGAGGGAACACCCATCGGGCCGGGATGCCAGCGTCATCGGAAGGGTCGAGGCGGGAACCGCCGGAGCCGCCCCGGTCATCCTCGAAACCCACACCGGGGGCACAAAACCCCTGGACCTGTTGTCGGGAACTGATTTGCCGCGTATCTGCTAGGCAATTCGTCGAACGAATTGCTACGGAGGCGGCAGGGTCATGCCTCCGGCGCCCATGATCGGCGCGCCCCGCTTGGGCTTTTCACGACCCTCGAAACCGCTGCCCAATCTCGGCGCCAGGGTGACGGTCGGACCGCGATGTCCCATCGGTGTCGGTCTGGGCGCCGGCACGTAGCCACCGCCTCCAGCCCACACCCAGTTGCAGATGTTGGCGAAATCGGTCAGACCACGGGACAGGGCAACCCCTGCAACACCAAAGGTGACCGACCGGTCGTCCAGGGTCTTCCAACTGCGCAGGGTCCCGGTTCGAAAGAACTCTTCCCCCACAAAGGGGTAGAGTTCCCGACTTCGCTCGAAGGCCCCTTCGATCACGCCTCCAAGATCATCGTCGTGAGCCAGGCCGTGGTCTCGACCGTAGTAGACCAGCCGAACTCTCCCGAGAACCGAGTCAACATAGGTCTGGTACGCCTGGGAGTACCGAGTTTCTCTGGGATCGTCGTGAACGACGGCCAACGGGTCGTTGGCGTCGATCACCCGAACGGCCAGCACGCCCAACTCCTCGACCAGATCCTCCAGGGCTATCGGTCGATCGAGTCCCTCGGCGCACCGGTTGGCAGAGGCCACCAGGGCTTCAGCCAGACGACCCGGCTGCGCGGCCCTCCAGGCGGGTGGCGCCGCCAGCCCTCGTTCTATGCCGGCATCAAACCGCCGGTGATGGCGACGGACCTGGCGGCCCAGGTCGGGCGGGAGAAAATCCACCGCGGACCACGCGAGATGACGGGTTGTCCGGGCGCTCCACCCAATACTGGAGGCTGCGGCCAACAAGACCAGCAACAGGACCGTACGGGGCCGGCCTGACCTCACGCCCATGCTCTCAGCGTGGCTCCCGACCAGGAGCGGGGGTTGTGGCGCCCATTCCTTCGACCAATCGCCGAATGGCGCCGACAACCGTAGGCGAGTAACCCCTGAAGACCTGAACCGGGACCGCATCACCATCCAACAAAACCGTTGTCGGCAGGCTCCGAACACCAATCAACGCCTGGTCCCGGTCGTTGAGCCTGTAGGCCGACACATCAATACCGGCTCGCTTCAGAAAGCGTTGACCGGCCGCGGCGGACGAGTCAACGTTGATCGTCAGCAACACAAGGCCCGAATCCTTCAACTCCCTGGTCAACTCAGCCAGTTCCGGCAATTCGGTCCGGCAGGGCCCACACCAGCTGGCCCAGAAGGTCACCAACACGGGATGCCCCTGAAAGTCCTCAATCCTGACACTGTTCTTCCCGTCAAGCGAGCGCAATTCAACATTGGGAACCGGCGTGTGCTCGCCCCCCCACAGGAAGGAGGGGATCACCACGCACCCGACGACAGCCAAAATCATCAAACGTCTCACGGCGCATATGATACGGGAATTCCCAGAATCTTCAAACACGGCAGCTTGTGAAAAATCCCACATCCTGCCCGTCTTCCTGTACACTCCGCCCATGAGCTGGGAACTGCACGACGTCGCAATCATGGGCGGGGGCATGATGGGCCGCTCCATCGCCGCCACGGTGGCCCAGGAGGGCCTCAATGTCTGCATCAAAGAGATCTCGATGGAGGCGGCCGAAGCCTCCAAGGCCGAGCTGGTGCGGAAGCTGGACCACGAGATCGCCCGCTTCGGCATCACGACCGCCGACAAGAAGGTCATTCTCTCGAGGATCCGATGGGTCACCCAATATGACTGTGCCGCGGAATGCGATTTGGCGATCGAGGCGATCCAGGAGGACTTCGACCTCAAGAGTCAGATCCTGATCGAGTTGGACCGGCGAATGAGCCGCGAAAACCCCATCGTCATCAACACCTCGACGCTGTCAATCACCGAGTTGGCCGCCAAGACGACCCAACCGGACCGGATTCTGGGCATGCACTTCATCTACCCGGTCTCGACGACACGGGTGGTCGAAGTGGTCCGTGGTCAGGTGACCTCGGACGAGGCCCTGGAGAAAGCCCTGGACTTCGCACGCCTGCTGGGAAAGGTGCCGATCAAGGTCTTCGAGATGCCCGGCTTTGTCACGACGCGTGTCGTCCTTCCCATGGTCAACGAGGCAATGCACATCGTCATGGAAGGCGTCGCCGAAGCCGCCGACGTCGATCTGGCACTCAAGCTGGGATACGACTTCAGGACCGGGCCTCTGGAATGGGCGGATCGGGTCGGCCTTGATCGGGTGCTCAACTGGATGCAGCACATGCATCACGAGAGCGGCGAGCCGCGATTCCGCCCGTGCCCGCTTCTCAAGCGTTTGGTCCGTGCCGGCCTCGTGGGCGCCAAGGCCGGCCAGGGCTTCTTTACCTATGACGTCAACCGGCGCCGGCTCGACCGGCTGGAAGACGACAAACCGGGTCTCGCCTGAGGCCAGGGAGCCAGTGATGAAAATTCTCGTACTCAACAGCGGATCGTCGTCCGTTAAATTCCAGGTTATCGAGACCGATCTGGAGCGCATCGACAAGGCCGAGGATCTGACGCTGGCGGTCGGCCAGGTCGAGAAAATCGGCATGTCCGATTCTCGCCTGGTCATCACCGTTCCCGGGCGCAAGCCGTACCAGGCCTATCGCGAAATCCTGGAACATCGAGCCGCGATCAACTGGGCAATGAACACCCTGAGCGACCCGGAAGTGGGCGTCTTGGGCGATGTTCACGAAATCGAGGCTGTCGGGCACCGGATGGTTCACGGCGGCGAGGCCTTTGCGTCGTCGGTTCTGATCACCCCGGAAGTCGTACACGAGATCGAGCAATGTTCGGTTCTCGCGCCCCTCCACAATCCACCCAATCTACGCGGCTACCACGCGGCCCACCACACCCTGCCGGAGGTGCCACACGTAGCCGTCTTCGACACGCCCTTCCACCAGACGATGCCGCCGCACTCCTACCTCTACGGGATCCCGTTTCAGCTCTACAAGAAACACGCGCTCCGCAAGTACGGATTCCACGGAACCTCACACCGATATGTTTCCTTCAGGGCCTCCCAAATCCTCGGGAAGGAAATGCGCGACCTTCGCCTGATCACGATCCACCTTGGCAACGGCGCATCGGTCGCCGCGATCGACCACGGCAAGAGCATCGACACCTCGATGGGTTTCACGCCCCTCGAGGGCCTCCTGATGGGAACCCGGACCGGGGATATGGACCCGGCCATCGTGCCCTGGCTGATGGCGATGGAGGAACTGACCCTCCATCAGGTCAACACGATGATGAACAAACACTCCGGCCTCTACGGCATCTCCGGCATCTCGTCGGACATGCGGGAGATCGAAGAGGCCCGGGCCGCCGGCAACCAGCGAGCCGACGTTGCCTTCCGAATGTTCTCCTACCGGGTCCGGAAATACATCGGCGCCTACGCCGCCGGCATGGGTGGCGCCGACGCAGTGGTCTTCACCGGCGGAATCGGCGAAAACTCGACGGAGGTCCGCAGGCTCGCCCTGGAGAACATGGGCTGGATGGGCCTGGATTTCAGCGAGGAGCGCAACCTGACGCATGAGAGCGGCGAGGGCTTCATCTCAACCGAGGATTCGAAGGTCAAGGCTCTGGTCGTACCAACCAACGAAGAACGCACCATCGCCCGGGACGTCATCAGGGTTCTGGAGGGCGTCATGCCGACCTTCGAACCACCCTGGGTTATATCGGCTCTCTGGATGCTGCCAAACGCATGAATAAGGCACAGTTGAGCAAGTTACGCGAAGATGAAACCACCGGTGCTCGAACAAAGATATGCGTAAAAAGCCGTGGCTCGCTCGAACTCATCCCGGTCGAGACCGAGTTCGCCGAGAGCACGGTCAAGTCGCTGAAGGGAAATAAGTTGGACAGTCTGGAGTTGATTAAGACACTCGAAAAGGTCTCTGACGGCGGCAACATCAGCCCGGCTGAGGTCACCGTGATCTTCGCCGATCCGGACGTGCCGACAGAAATAGGCTTCTACGATACCTCGGGTTATGCCAGGGGTGTGGCGGTGTCAGGCAACTACGCCTATATAGCCGATGGATATGAGTTTCTGCAGCTCCGCCTTTGCCTCGGGCGTCTTTGTCCTGTCATGGACCTCGCGAGCCTTGCGGACGATATTTATGGCAGCCGCC
>JBDLIO010000120.1:0-6667 GCA_039714865.1 Acidobacteriota bacterium
TTCGATGACCTCGATCAGGTAATCGAAGTGGCTCTGCGTGTAGACACGGCGCGGAAAGGCCAGACGGACCAGTTCCAGCGGCGAGGGTAGTTCGCGGCCCTCGTCGTCGAAGTGTCCGAACATCACACTGCCCAGCTCGACGGCGCGAACGCCGCCTTCGCGGTAGAGGGCATTGACGACGCCGATTCCGGGGTATTGCAACTGCGGCACGTGGGGCAGCATCTTGCGGGCGTCGAGGAAGACCGCGTGCCCCCCGGCCGGTTGCACCATCGGGATGTCCAGCTTGACCAGGCGGTCGACCATGTACTCGACGGTTGCATGGCGGTAGACCTGGTAGTCGTAGTCCAGCGCCTCCATCAGACCGACTGCGATCGCCTCGAGGTCCCGTCCTGCCAATCCGCCGTAGGTCGGGAAACCCTCCCGGAGGATCAGCAGGTTGCGGAAACGTTCGGCCCACTCGGTGTTGCGGCAGATCAAGAAACCGCCGATGTTTGCCAGGCCGTCCTTCTTGCAACTCATCGTCGCGCCGTCGGCCAGCGAGAACATCTCCTGGGCGATCTCCAGCAATGAGCTGTTCTCGTAACCCGGCTCCCGCTGGCGGATGAAGTAGGCGTTTTCGGCAAAACGGCACGCGTCGATGATCAGCGGGATGCCGTGCTCTTCAAGAACCGCCTTGACCTCGCGGATGTTGGCCATCGAGACCGGCTGACCGCCTCCGGTGTTGTTGGTCACCGTGATCATCGCAAAGGGGATATTTTCCGTTCCGTGGTCAGCGATGGTGCGGCGCAGCCCTTCGACGTCCATGTTGCCCTTGAAGGGTGCCGGCACGCCGGTCTCGAACGCTTCGGCACAGGGAAGGTTGAGGGCGACGCCGCCGGTGTACTCAATGTTGGCGCGGGTGGTGTCGAAGTGGCTGTTGTTGGGGATGATGTCCCCGGGCGAGAGAATGCACTCGGCGAGAATGCCCTCGGCCGCCCGGCCCTGGTGGGTGGGGAAGACGTGATCGATGCCGGTGATCTCATGCACGGCGGCCTCGAATTTCTTCCACGACCGGCTGCCGGCATAGCTTTCGTCACCCAGCATCATCGCGGCCCACTGTTGTGCGGACATCGCCCCCGTACCGCTGTCAGTCAACAAATCGATGCAGCAGTCTTCTGCCGCCAACAAAAACACGTTGTGGTGGGCCGCCTCGAGGGCCCGTTCGCGGTGCTCTCGGGTTGTGATCTTCAGGGGCTCGGTCATTTTGATGCGAAAGGGCTCGATGATCGTTCTCATGATTCCTCCGTACGTCGCCGTTGTCGGGACGGCACAGCGTAGATGTTCGGTGGCAGCGATTCAAGAGTTTGAGACGGGAGATTAGAAAATGCTGAAGAAAATGGGAACCTTGGTGTTATATTGTGCGGCAGCCTGGAGGAGGCACCTATGAAACACTTCATTCAAACCTCAATCTTCTGTCTGGCTCTGAGTGTCGCGGCCGTCGGCGTCGGGGCTGAACCTGAACCACCGAAGCCGGAACCGAGCGCCGCTTCGAATGTGGTCCAGCTCAAGGTCGTCAAGTGGGACGTTTCGCCCCCGCTGCGGGACGTCAAAGTCAAGCCAAAGAGCGGTACGCCCATTAAGATCTTTCGGGATCCCACCACTCCCCCCGACGTGGAAGAGCTGCCGGAGGGATGGGACGGGAAAGTAGGAACGCGCTTTTCACCCCATGTGCTCCAGAAGACGTCGGGATCGCGAGCGGCAATTCCAACCCCTTCAGCCAATGTTGAAGGTCTGGGAAAAGGGATTGCAGGATTTGGGCTCGCAGGTGTGCCGCCGGACACGACCGGTGGCGTCGGCCTCAATTACTACATGCAGTGGGTCAACACATCGTTTGCCTTCTTCGACAAGAGCGGCGGAATGGTTGATCTGGACGGGAACGATTGGCGGAACGGCAATACGATCTGGGACGGATTCGGTGGGCGTTGTGAATTCCGCAATGACGGCGATCCGATCGTCCTCTACGACCAAATAGCAGGACGTTGGGTGATGACGCAGTTTGGATTGAGTTCTTTGGGCACCGGGCCTCATTCTCAGTGTGTTGCCGTGTCGACCACCGGAGATCCTCTCGGAACCTGGAACCGCTCGGAATACGTGTGGCCCGGCAACTATCTCAATGATTATCCGAAATTGAGTGTGTGGACTGACGGCTACTACCTTTCGGTCAATGAATTCCAGTGCACCGCCAGCTGGAGTTGTTCCTCGGCTGGTGGGGCCGTCGCCGTTTTCGATCGCGAGAACCTGATTCAGGGCATCGCACCCAGGGCGCCGCAGTATTTTGACCTCACCTATACGAACATCTTGCCGGTTGATCTCGACGGCGACACCGAGCCGCCCCCGGGGTCCCCAGGCTATTTCATCTCCGTCAAAGGGGGCGTCTCCCATTTCATGCGCATCTGGGAAACCTTCATCGACTGGGACACACCGGCCAATTCGACCTGTGGTGATGCGTCCAATGCCCCGAGTTCCATTGTGAACGTGACATCGTTCAACAATACCAACGGCATCGACCAACCGGACACGGGCGAGAATCTGGACGCCATGAGCCCCCGGGCGATGTTCCGGGCGCCCTACCGGAATCTTGGAGATCACGAGAGCATTCTGCTGACCCACACGGTCGGCAACCCCGGCGGCTTGAGGTGGTACGAAGTCCGAGATCCCGGAGGCACTCCGGTCCTCTATCAGGAGGGCACCTATGTCCCCGATGCCGACGAGCGCTGGATGGGCGCCGTGTCGATGGATAACGGAGGGAACATCGCCATGGGCTACAGCGTCTCCGGCGCCGCGACCTCACCCTCGATTAGGGCGACCGGTCGCCTGGCCAGTGACCCCCTGGGAACGATGACATTCTCTGAACTGGAGATCGCCACCGGCGCCGGTCACCAGAATTCCTACGGCGGCAGGAACCGCTGGGGCGATTATTCAACGATGTCCATCGACCCCTCCGACGACTGCACCTTCTGGTACACCCAGGAGTACATTACTACGATCGGTTCGTTCATCTGGAGGACCCGCATCGCGGCCTTCAAGTTTGACGAATGCGTGCCGGCTGCACCGACCGACTTCATCTTTTCCGACGGGTTCGAAAGTGGCAACACCGGTGGGTGGAGTAACTCGGTACCGTAGTTTGGTCGATTCGAAATGAATGCAAGGCGGCGCTTCGGCGCCGCTTTTTTTACTGCGTCCTGTCCCGGACGCGGATTGCCGTCGCGGTCATCGAACGACCAGAATTGAAAATATGTTCAACCGCTTCAATTTGTGACATGATGACGGAAGTGACTTCGAAGACCGGGAAGACCGAGACGGGGAGAAGACAATGAAGGTATTGAAATCGTTCGGAATATTGACGGCACTGGTTGTGACCTTGGCCGGCGGATCGATGGTGTTTGCCGGTGACGTTGGCTTGCCGGGAGACGCGGTCGTGATCGACGGCGTCGACTACCAGAGCATGACCGAGTACTTCCATTCGGAACATTTCAAGAGCGGTGACCGTCGTTGCGGTACGCCTGATTATTGGGCTCATCCTGAGGTGCTCCCGGGACGAGATACCGCCGATTGCACGATGATCCTGACAAACCCTGACCCCATCTACGACCCTGACCTGACGTATGTGTACGAAATACCGGTCGTGGTGCACATCATCACCCATGACAACGGTGTTACCGGTGACTTGACCGATCAGATGGTGCAGAGCCAGATCGACGTGCTCAACGAGGACTACTTGGCCATGCCGGGCACGCTTGGTGAGAACGGCAATTTCACCGGGATCCGTTTTGTCTTGGCCACTGAAGACCCGGACGGGCTGCCCACCACCGGCATCACCCGCACAGCCAACACCAATTGGTACAACGACAATGACGAGTCCGGCTTCAAGTCGACCCTGATGTGGGATCCCAACCGGTACCTCAACTTCTACACCAACAATACGGTGTACCTGGGATATGCGTGGTTTCCACAATGGGGGGTCGGCGGTTGGCAGGACGGTATTGTCATCACCTACAGAGCATTCGGCCGCAACTCCCCGATGTACCCCTACAACCTGGGCCGAACCGCCACCCACGAGGTAGGGCATTGGCTCGGGTTGCTCCACACCTTCCAAGATGGCTGCGGCACCGCGAGTGCGCCGGGGTGCTACTCAACTGGAGACCGCATCTGCGACACTGATCCCGATGCCACGCAGACCTTCGGATGCCCGAGTGCCACAAGCTGTGGCTCCTACCCGATCCCTGTGGAAAACTACATGGAATACACCGACGATGCGTGCATGGAGCTCTTCACCCCGGAGCAGGCGAACAGGGCCCGTTGCTCTTTGACCTCCTACCGGCCCATCGGGTACTCGATGGTCCTTCTCGACGGAATCTTCCATGACGGCTTCGAATCGGGCGACACCACGGGATGGTCGTTTGCCAGTCCGTAGGCCGTTCTTCTCACCGATTTTCGTCGCGATTCACGGCCGCTAGAAAGCCAAGAAAGGGACACTGATCTTCTCATGAAGGTCGGCATTGGCGTCACGGGTTGTGGCCCCTGTCGCTGAGGCTGTACCTGAACCTGCACCTGTTCACTGACGCTGTCCCTGTTCCTGCCTCTGTTCTCCATCCACGGCCTTCGGGGGCGCATCAAGGTCACCGTAAGATCAACGACTGCCGATGGCCCCTTGAGGAAAATGAACTATGCAAGAACGCCGTTCTTCGTCTGCCCGCAGGTGTAGACGAGCAGCAGGATCGCGACGATCCAGATGACTGCGGTGAAAATCACCCCTCCCGTGCCCATGATCTCAACGCCGTTCGACAGTGCAAAACTGTAAATGGAACTGACGAACAGGCCGATGATTGAAATGCCGAAGGCCCACAGCGCCCATTTGCACCGCAGGAGGAGCGCGATCGAGCCGGCAAATGCGCCCCACACACCGAAGGCCCAGCCCGCGACAGCCCACGATGGAAAGGCGTAGAAATACTCCAACTGCGCCTCGGTGAACTGAGACATGTAGAAATCCAGCTGCATCTGGGACGCCAAATAATCGAAGGCGCCCATCGAATTCCACAGCAGGGACACAATCCCTACGATCCACAGATGTATCGGTGTGCGGCGACGCTCTTCGCCCTCAGGTGCCATTGTGCCGGTCATGCCGACCTCCCTTTTTTGAAGAGTCTCTTTTCCCAAGGTAGCAGATCCACCTTCCCCAGCTGTGACCTTAACCCGTTCTTCTCACCGGTTTACGAAGCGAAAGGTGCGACAACGTATTCATGGAACTCAAGAAACTGATCTGGCCAGGGGGAGCCATGCGAGGATAACGGATCGTCACCGCCATTCTGGGGAGGAATGCAGCTGAAGCGGTTGGCTGTCAAAAGCGCTGTAGAATTGAGACATGATCAATCGAATAGTCGGGTTTCTGTTTGCACCGATGATGATTCTGGCAGTTGCCGGGTGTCGAGAAACAGCATCGACAACGACTCAAGGCGAGTCCCTCTCCCCCTCCGCCAAACTCGAAACCGTTCAGATGCTGCTCGAGGACATCGAGGCGCCGCGGCACCCGGCCGATGGGGGCGGACGGGCGTGGCTCGAGCCGGCGCCGGCGCCGGTCGTTGTTGTCGGGCGCGCCCGTTTTTCGATTGTTTACGAGGTGGGCCCAGAGGGAATCGCCGAGGGCGGCGCGGTGTATTTCATGCCCTCGCCTTTTTGGGGATGGAGTCCGCCCCAGACCCGTGATCCGGATGGTCCGGGTTTCTGCCGTTTCTCGACCCAGGCAGAGGGCGTCGATCTCGTGCCGCATGACGTTCCCGGGCAGATGGCAATTGCCTCGGTTGCCGGACGTGCCCTCAAGCCGGGTGAGAGGTTGTTGATCGAGTATGGCGCGGGACCGGCCGGCGCGGTCGTTGATCGGTTCGCCGAACATGACGAGCGCTTGTGGGTCGCCGTCGACGGCGATGGCGACGGTGTACGCAAGGTGCTGGTCGACAGTCCCGGCGTGGACATCGCGGCCGGCCCGCCGGCCCGGCTCCATCTGGCCCTGCCGGGCGTCGTCAGGCCGGGGGAGACGATCGGTCTGACCATCGCGGTGCTGGATGTCCTCGGGAATGCCGACCTGCCCTTCGAAGGGGAGGTCATGTTGGAAAGCGATTCGCCCCTTGTCGATTTCCCGACCCTGGTGCCTCTCCGGGAAGAGGGCCAGGGGCGCAAGCGAATCGAATTCACGGCGCCCGAGACAGGGGTTGTGCGGATCAGGGCTCGCGTAGGGGAGACCCTGACGGCTGAAAGCAACCCGATGCGAGTCGGGACCGACGGGCCGAGAGTTTTCTGGGCTGACCTGCACGGCCATTCGGGTCTTTCCGACGGCACCGGCACGCCCGAGGACTATTTTTCGTACGCACGAGATGTCGCAGGCCTCGATATCGCCGCCTTGACCGATCATGACCACTGGGGGATCGATTTTCTCGACACATCGCCGAAGATGTGGGCAGAAATTGGAGAACAGGTCGAGAACTTCCACGAGCCCGGCCGGTTCGTGACCCTTTTCGGCTACGAATGGACCAGCTGGCTCCACGGTCATCGTCACGTTCTGTACTTCGAGGGCGGCGGTGAAGTCCTCAGCTCGGTCGACCCGCGGTACGACACACCGCCCGAGTTGTGGCAG
>JBDLIO010000121.1:0-6662 GCA_039714865.1 Acidobacteriota bacterium
GGTCGTTTTGCCAACACCCTGGGTCGAACCATGGTCCTGGCGGTCATCCTCAGCGTCTCCTTCACCACGGTGGGCCTGGGGATGAGCTACACCTACGATCTTCCAGCCGGGGCGACGACGATTGTCTTGGCCGGCATGGTGTATCTCGGCGTGCGCATTTTCTGGCGGCGCCGCGGGCAATGAGCCGAAAGGCCGGAAAACACAAGGGAACCATGAAGACACGAAGATCACAAAGGATCTGCAAAGAGAACGAATCGTTACCTATGACTCGACTTGATTAGAAGTGGACAGAGTGGACGATCTGGACAAGGTGGACAGTCCACTGAGTCCACCCTTTCACTAGGTCCACCATCATCCTCCAGCACCTCTGGAGTCGAGTTTCCAGTTTCGAGTTTCTAGTTTCCAGTTTCAGATTTCATACGGCAGCAGGCCCCAGTGTCGGTACGGTGCCTATACACTGTCCCCGGAGGGTACCGTGGATCGAGTGACCAATTTTCTTTTCGAAGTGGGCATGCTCAAGCGAACCCCCCGCAGCGGGTGGAATTTTCTCCCGGGCGCCGAGGGAGAGAGCGTCGCCGATCATAGCTTTCGCATGGCCGTGATCGCCTGGACCCTGGCACGTCTGGAGCCGGAGACCAATCCGAACCGCGTGATCGAACTGGCCCTGTTTCACGATCTTCCGGAGGCCCGAACCGGCGACCTCAACTACGTGCATCAGAAGTACGTCGAAGTCGATGAAGCGGCGGCAGCAAAACATCAGACAGAGGGCCTGCCCTTCGGCGCAGAACTGGAAGGGCTGATCTCCGAATACCGGGAGGGCGTCACCCGGGAATCCGTCGTCGCCCACGACGCCGATCAGTTGGAGATGCTGCTCTCGCTCAAGGAACGCCTCGACGGGGGCGCAAGCGCCGCCGAGGAGTGGGTCCCCTTCGTGCTGAAACGCCTCAAGACGGACACCGCCAAAGAACTGGCGGAGAGAATTCTCTCCTCCCACGCCCACAACTGGTGGTTTGACCAGGACTCCGACTGGTGGGTTCGGGGGGGAAAGAAGAGGTAGAGGAGCTATCAGCTCAGGCGCTTGCAATATTCGAAGGAAACGCCACGAAGAGGGAAAAATAGCCACAAAAAGGCACAAAGAGGCACGAAGAGAAACACATATGAAATGGAATCTTGATTTTCAAACCTATAGGAATGAGTAGGTTGTTCTCTTCTTGTTTCCCTTTTTGTGCATTTTCGTGCCTTTTTGTGGCTACTCTTCTTGTGGCTTTTTGCAAGAGGCTCAGCTCTCAGCTGATAGCCGACAGCCAACCGCTTCTGTAAGATGGATCGGTGAAATTGACACCGATGCTCCGCCAGTATCTCGACCTCAAGGAGCAGGCAGGCGAAGCCTTGCTGCTCTACCGGATGGGTGATTTCTACGAGTTGTTCTTCGAGGATGCTCAGACGGCCGCTCCGATTCTCGGCATTACCCTGACCCGGAGACGCCACAACGACAAGGTCGAGGCGCCGATGTGCGGCGTGCCTCACCACGCTTTCGACGGCTACCTGGGCAAACTGTTGACCGCCGGCCACCGTGTCGCGGTAGCTGAACAGGTCGAGGACCCGGCAACGGCCAAGGGACTGGTCCGGAGAGAGATCGTCCGTACACACACTCCAGGTACGGTATGCGACACCGAACTTCTCGAGGGCGACGAGCACTGCTTTTTGGCGGCGGTCGGCGGCGATGGTCCCCATGCAACCATTGCCTGGATTGAGGTCAGTACCGGATTATTCGAAGGCATGGACTGCGGTGACGGCCATACGCTGTCAGAGCAGTTGGCCCGCCTCCGGCCGAGGGAAATCCTGGTTTCGGAGGACAACGACACCTGGCGTGAGGCCTGGCCCTCCGAACTACCGCCCCCAACCGCAACGCGACTGTCTCCCGAGGAGTTTTCACCGGCGGCCGGAGAGCAGCGACTCAGCCGGGTCTTGGGCGTCGCATCCCTGCGGGGATTCGGCCTGAGTTCAGGGGAACGCCTTGTCGGCATGGCCGGCGCATTGTTGGGCTACGTCGAGGCAAGCCACCGTGGAGCCCTCCAACACCTGCGGTCTTTCTCGCGCAGACAGCCGGACGATGCACTGGTCATCGACCGGGCTTCCCTGCGCAATCTCGAGGTTGAGCGCGCTTCTGACGGCACCCGCCGCGGTTCCCTGCTGGCGACGTTGGACCATACCAAGACCCGGATGGGCGCCCGGTTGCTGCGGGACTACCTTGTTCGACCCAGCATCGACCTCGACGAGATCGAAGAACGTCATCGCGCCGTCGCCGAGCTGGTCGAAGATCCCAGAACAACACATGACCTGCGCGCTTGCCTCGCCGAGATCCCCGACCTCGAGCGCCTGGCAGCGCGGATCGGACTGGCCCAGGCCCTGCCCCGGGAACTGGCCGCCCTCCGAGCCGGCGCTGACCTGCTGCCCACGCTTCTCGAGACCGTTCGTCATGCCGCCGCCCCCCTTCTGCATACCCTGGCGGCAACCCTTGACCCTCTCGGGGACATCGCCGTTATGCTCCACCGGCAGTTGGCGGTCGAACCGGCACACCTCGTGGGCCAGGGCGCCATCGCCGCCGGATGGGACGCGGATCTGGACGAACACAGAACCCTGGCTCACGGAGGCCGGGAACTCCTGGCCGGCATCGAAATACGTGAGCGGGAACGAACGGGCATTGGCGCCCTCAAGGTCAAATACAACAAGGTCTTCGGTTATTACCTCGAGGTGTCCAAGTCCAATTTGCACAAGGTTCCCGACGACTACGAACGGCGCCAGACCTTGACCAATGCCGAGCGTTACATCACTCCAGAACTCAAGGAACTCGAAAGCCGCATCCTCTCCGCCGAAGACAAGGCGATCGCCCGGGAACGTGAACTCTACGACCGACTGCTCAACGAACTGGCCGGCCAGGCACAACGGATTGCCGAAACCGCCTCGAAGGTCGCTGCTCTGGACGTATTGGCCGCTTTCGGCGACCGCGCTCGCACACAGGACTATTGCCGGCCGGTCGTCGACACTGGTTCGAGCCTGGTGATCAGGGACGGTCGCCATCCGGTACTCGAGGTCCTGCAGCGCGACCCGCCTTTCATTCCCAACGACAGCGAACTCAATGCCGAGGACCGTCGGATTGTCCTTCTGACCGGACCCAACATGGGCGGGAAATCCACCTATCTCCGTCAGGTGGCACTGATCACCCTGATGGCTCATGCGGGTTCGTTTGTTCCGGCGGCTTCGGCCCAGATCGGACTGACCGATAGGATTTTCACCCGGGTGGGAGCTTCGGACATGCTGGCCAAGGGTGAGAGCACCTTCATGGTCGAGATGACGGAAACGGCCAATATTCTGCACCACGCAACCCCCCGGTCGCTGGTCATCCTTGACGAAGTCGGGCGAGGGACGGCGACCTATGACGGTCTGTCCCTGGCTTGGGCCATCGTCGAATATTTTCACGACCACGACGACCGGGCTGCCAAGGTGCTGTTCGCAACCCACTACCACGAGCTGACCGATCTGGCCAGGCGGCTGCCGCGGCTGATCAACCAATCGATGGGGGTCAAGGAGTGGAAGGGCACCATTTTGTTCCTCCACCGGGTAGGCGACGGCCCATCAGACCGAAGTTACGGCATCCACGTCGCCGAACTCGCCGGTGTGCCCGACGAGGTCTGTCGCCGGGCCGAAGAAATTCTCTTGGATCTGGAGGCACATCGGGCTGCTCCGACCGATCCAATCGCCCAGCGTCCCGCTCCCGACGCGAGCGACAGAAATCTCCAGATGGACCTTTTCCGGCAGCCATTCGACGAGATTCTCGACGAAATCGGCAACCTCGAATTGGACGCCATGACTCCCCTCGAGGCCCTCAATTGGCTCTCCAACCTGAAGAACAAGGTGTGCAATGTCGATTAGCCAGGCCAGCCTCCCGCTCGTCGTCGGTCTTCCCGGCCTTGAGATCACCGCGGCGGAAAGAAAGACCCTGGACCGGATCAAACCAGCCGGCATCATCCTCTTCGCCCGGAACATTGACAGCCCAGACCAGGTCCGAGAGTTGGTGCACTCGATTCGGGACATGGACCCGCGGCCCTTCGTCTGTGTCGACCTCGAGGGGGGCATGGTCAACCGGCTGAACGCCCTCTGGGGCGCTCTCCCCTCACCCTCCGAAGCGGCCGCGAGCGGCATGAAGGGGATTCAAGCTCTCGGTGAAGCCGCCGGTGCGGCCTGCAGGGCACTGGGCATTCACCTCGACCTGGCGCCGGTGATCGACCTGGAGCGGCCGGACGGCCTGATCGCACGCCAGGGCCGAAGCCTGAGCCCCTCAGCCGAGCGCTCGGCCACGCTGGCCCGCGCCTTCTCCGAAAAGATGGGCGCCTGGTCCGTCAGCGGCTGTATCAAGCACTTTCCAGGGCTGGGCGCCGTCGAAATCGACACCCACGAGGATCTGCCGACCCTGGACCACCGCATCGAAGACCTGGACGAACACCTCGGCGTCTTTGCCGCCCTGTCATCCGACATCCCCATCGTCATGGTCGGCCACGTGGTGGCGCCGGTGCTCGGCGAAAACGAAACGCCCGCCTCGTTGTCACGGCAAATCGTTCAGCTGGCCGTCGACCTGCCCGGAAGACCGGTCGTGCTCTCGGATGACCTGGAAATGGGGGCCCTCGAGGGATTCGGAGATCTTCCCGAGTTGGTTGCGGCAGCGCTCCGGGCCCGGAACCACGGCGTCCTGGTCTGCCAGGCATTCGACCGGCTGGAAGAGATCGCCGACCATCTCCACAACGAGGCCGTAGCAGACTCGACCTTTGCCGGCATTCTGGACGAAGGCCGGTCCCGCCTGGGAACCCTGGCCCGGGATCTGTGCCGCCGGGCCGCCGCGGTCCCCGCACCCGATGACGAAACCGTCGCCCAGCTGTGGGAGAAGGCACGGAAGACTGCTGGGGGCAACAGAGAGAAACGAGAAGAGGGTTGAATCGCAAAGACGCCAAGAGCGCTCAGGGAACGCAAAGAAAGCAAGAAGAATAGCCACAAAAAATCCGGTCTCCCCAAACACGAATTTTGACGTTAAACGTTGGACGTTGAACGTTCAGTCGGCCCCTGGATCTCTGCCTTGATTCGGCTCTGCGTCTACCGATCGGCAGCCCCAGCGGGCGGGGACGCCCGCGGCCACAATCAGGCGTCGACCGATCCGCTGGGCTATTTCGAGAGTTCAACAGAGCATCAGCAGTTCCATTGTGGGGAACAGCTGGAGGCATGACGGAGCAGCCGCGGGGGGCTGCCCCTTCGACCGCTTTGACCTCTTCGACCCTTCGACCTCAATACGTCCCCAGCGCCCCGATCTCGCCCTCGACCGCATCCAGGATTTCTCGGCTCGCGACGAGTTTCATCATCGCGTTGTGGTCACGGTAGAGCGGCCTGTCGATCTCTAAGAAGTCGACGTATCGGCGAATGACCGCATGGGCCGCCTGCGTTCCACGGCCGAAGCCGTATTCACGGAGGTCCAACCCCTGCGCGGCGGCCATCAACTCGATGCCCAAGACCCCACAGGCCGTATCGAGGATCTGGCGGGTCTTCAACGAAGAGTTCATTCCCATCGACACGAAGTCCTCCTGGTCGGCCGCCGCCGGAATGCTCTGGATGAAGGCCGGCGCCGAAAGAGTCTTCTGCTCGACGATCTGCATGTCGGCGGTGTACTGGCTCAGCATCAGCCCCGAGAACATCCCGGCGCCCTTTGTCAAAAACGGCGGCAGGCCGACGCTCAAGGCCGGGTTGGTCAGGCGATTGAGACGGCGCTCGGACATGACGCAGACCATGGTGATCGCAGCGCCCAGTGTGTCGATCGGCAGACTGACCGGTGTGCCCTGAAAATTGGCGCCGGAGATGACCACCTTGTCCTCGGCGAAGAAGATCGGGTTGTCACCGACACCATTGGCCTCGACCTCGATCTGGGACCGCGTCCAGCGCAACTGATCGCGGGCGGCGCCGACAACCTGGGGCGTCGAGCGCATGGAATAGGCATCCTGGACCTTGACCTTCTCCTTGCCGGTGATCAGGTCCGAACCGTCTACCACCTTCCGGATATTGGCCGCCGAGGTCACTGCGCCCTGAAATCCTCTCGCTTCGTGGAGTCGCGGGTCGTAGGGCCTCATGTTGGCCTTCAGGGCCTCGAGGCTCATCGCCGCCGCGATCTCCGCCTGTTTCAGCCAGCGCTCTGCGTCATAGACCGCCAAGGCCCCGATCCCCGTCAGGACGTTGGAACCATTGATCGTCGCCAACCCGTCGCGCGCCTTGAGGCCCGGCACCGGGATGCCCGCCATCTCGAGGGCCTTGGCCCCGGGCAATCGCTGCCCTTGATAGAAGGCCTCGCCCTCACCCATCATCAACAGGGCAATCTGGCTCATCGGCGCCAAATCACCGCAGGCGCCGACCGATCCCTTTTCGCAGACCACCGGCGTCACGCCACGGTTGAGCATCGCCACCAGGGTCTCGGTGATCTCGGGCCGGCAGGCGGAGTTGCCGTGGGCGTGCACATTGGCCCTCAAGAGCATCGCCGCCCGGATATGCTCCACGGGCGCCGGATCACCGATGCCCGCCGCGTGGTTGTAGATCAAATACTTCTGGAATTCCTGGACCTGATCGTCGTC
>JBDLIO010000122.1:0-6659 GCA_039714865.1 Acidobacteriota bacterium
GTCTCGTCCGGCAGATGAATGCGTTGCAGCAGGCCCTCCATAAGGGACGTTACTTCTCCCAGTACTTTGAGAGGCGAGAGGCTCTCAGTAAGCAGCGCCAGAAGGTCGCGGCGACACTGCGGGCTGATGACGTCGTGTTGTGCCGCAATCCAGCCGTCTTCATGGTTCGAAGTCAGATACAAAATGTACAGTCGCGTTGTTCCGGGTGGGGGTCGATCCACTGATTCACGGTTTGAGAGAGGTCGGGGCGATTAAGACCCCGGGACAGCGGCAGACCGCAAACCGTGAACCGCGAAGGCAAACAGCGACCGGACCCGCCAAGGTCCCCGTTGCGGTCAACGGGTGCGGTTCACGGTCTGTGGCCCTGGTTCCGGAACCTGTTCTCCATGCCCGGCACGTCCCGTTTTGGCGTTTTGGGCGCTCTCGGGGTTCGGTGCCGGCGTTGGCTGTTCGGTCGCTGGTTCGGCTCTCGGTCCCGGTTTTCCTGATGTCCTCCCCCTTTGCCTCCGCCTCATCCTGTACCATCAGTTCCATCATGGAATGGTCCGTCGAACGCCCCGGCTACCCCGTCGTTCTCGGCACTGGGAAAGGACTCCGCTTCACTGGTTTCGAGCGGTCGATGTTGGGCCGATAAATTGGCCAAGAAACAACCAATCACGTCGGCCCTGCACCGGTCCCTCAAACTGGGCTCGCTGGTTGGTCGTGTGGGTACCTCGGTCGTCGGCCACCGCCTCTTGGAAATCGGCCACAGCGAGGACGCAAGGCGCAAACAGCGGGCGGATACGCTGGTATTGAACGCACGACGGGTTGTTGAGAGCCTTGGTGAACTCAAGGGTGCGGCGATGAAGGTCGGCCAGATGCTCTCGCTGCAGGAGAGCATGCTGCCGCCCGAGGTGGCGGAGATCCTCAGCACCCTGCAGAAACAGGCGCCGCGAGTCCCGCCGGAGATCATGCGTTACGAGGTCGAGGGCGCGCTGGGTTCGTTTGATGAGATCTTCGAGTCGATGGAGGCTGAGGCTTTTGCGGCCGCTTCGATCGGTCAGGTGCATCGGGCGAGGCTGCGAGACGGAAGGGACGTCGCCGTCAAGATCCAGTACCCCCTGATCGATCAGATCGTTTCGGCCGACCTCAAGAATCTCAAGGTCCTGGTCGGGGCGCTCTGGGGCCTCTTTTCGGACACCGACTTCGAGCCATTCTGGGAGGAGATCAGGGACCGCCTGGTCGAAGAGCTGGACTATGGGATCGAGGCTCGGACGATGCAGCGCATGGCCGATTTGTGGGCTGATACGCCTGAGATCGTCATTCCGGCGGTGATCCCCGAGGCCAGCACGAAGAATGTTCTGACGATGGAGTTCGTCGGGGGCATGGCGCCGGACGAGGCGTGTGCGTCCGAGCGGCCGCAGGCTCTTCGTGATCGGTGGGGCCAGGTGATGATGGATTTTCTCCTCCGCGGGCTTTTCGAGCACCGCCTTTTGCACGCCGATCCCAATCTGGCCAACTTTGCCTTCAGAGAGGACGGCGCGGTGGTGGTCTACGATTTCGGCTGCGTCAAACAGGTGCCTGAAGGCTTGGCTGAAGGGTACGCCTCGTTGATGATGGCGGTGCTCGAAGACCGCTGGGGCGAGATCCCGGAGACTCTCAGAACTATCGGTTTCTTCAAGGGAGACGGGCATCTCTTCCCGGCCGAAATCGCAGAAGCCTATGCCGAAGTCCTTGGGCGGATCGCCCGGGAAGATCCTCCCTACACCTTCGGGACTGATGATCTGGTCGACGCGATGATGGAGCTTGGTTTGAAATACTGGTCTGAGTTCGGCGACGCGAGCTTTCCCAGCGATGCAGTCTTCATCAACCGGACCTTCGGAGGCCATGTCGGCAACCTCGGGCGCCTCAGAGCGACAGGGCCCTGGAGAGAGATGATCCGGCGTCGTGCGATGTGTGCTGAGATTCCGTAAATAGCCACAACAAGAATAGCCACAAAAAGGCACGAAAAAGCACAAAAAAGAGAAAAACGCCTGGCCGCATTTTGCGCCTTTTTGTGGCTTCTTCCCACTTTGTGGCGTTTTGCTCGGCCTTAACCGACAGGAGTTCGTTCGACATCCAATCCGGCGTCCCGCCATTCGATGACGCCGTCGGCGAAGCGAATGGCCTCGAAGCCCGAAGATTCGAGCACATCTACGGCGAACTCTGCCAGGAGGCAGTAGCGTCCCCGGCAGTAGGCGACGACGGGCTTGTCCTTCGGGAAGTGCCTCATCCGCTCTTTGAGCATATCGATCGGCACGGACTCGGCGCCGGGCAGGTGTCCGGCCCCGAATTCCTCTGACGGGCGAACGTCGATCACCGTCACCGTGCCGTCCTCGATCAGGCGATTGAGGACCTCAGGGTCGAGGTCGTTCTCGTCAATCGACTCAGGGTTGCCCCCTGCGCGGGTCACCAGACCCTCCAGTCTTTTCTCGGCAAAGGCCCTGGTATGTGACCAGAAGGTTGCGACCGAAGGGTCGGTCAGAAAATAGACCACCGTTCGCCCTTCGGAACGTCGATCGACGATGCCGGCGGCATGCAGCTTCTGGAGGTGATGCGAGACGTTCTTCAGCGGCTGGTTGCATTTGCTTGCCAGGGCGTCGACGGATCGTTCGCATTGGGCCAGGAGTTCGACGATTTCCAGCCGAACGGGATTGGCCAGGGCGCCCAGAATCGTCGCCACCCGCCCATAGGCGTCGCGGTCCTTCAGTTTCTGCTGCCGGTCCGAGGTTTCGATGGTCACGCTATCGCCTGCCGTTGACGGCTGCGGTCGCCGCTTCGACAATGACGTTCTTCGCCGGGAAAAAGGTCTGCCAGGGCTGGGCCGAATAGCTCAACTGAGTGAGGTCAGCGGCAGTCAGAGACTGCTGAATTGCCAGGGTCAGGAGGTCGATTCTCTCGGCGACGCCGTCGGTGCCGACCATCTGAGCGCCGACCAGCCGGAGACTCTGCTCCTCGAAGATCAGGCGAACCCTGATAAAACCCTTTTCCGGCATCATCGGGAAACGGGTGGGCAGTTCGGTGGTCGAAGAGAAGACATCGAGGCCTCTCGAACGGGCGAAGCTCTCGGTGAAGCCGGTGCCGCCGATGCGCAGGTCGCCCATCACCGTCACGGCGCCGTTGAAGAATCCGGGGTAGTGGGCTTCGATGCCCATCATGTCCTGGGCGGCAACCTTGGCCATCGGAACCGCATTGGTCGCCAACTTTCCGCCGAGCGGTTTCCCGTCGATCCCGGAGTAGAAGGACGTGCAGTCGCCTGCCGCCCAGACATCTGGGACATTGGTGCGCATCTGCTTGTCGACCACCAGGCCGTCGGGCCGGTGTTCGAAGAGATCCAGGTCGAGGAAGCCGATCTCGGGTTTCATTCCGGCGGCAAGAACGACGAAGTCCCGGCCTGGATCGAGGTCGATGCGAGTTCCATCGGAGAGCACGACAGCCTTGCATCCTTCGTCTCCGACCATCTCCTTGAGAGAGACGCCCACGTGAAAGTGAATGCCGGTTTTGAGGATCTCGTCGGTGATCATCTTCGAGCACATTTCGCCGTCCAGCATCAGCGGCAAAGGCCGGTCCTGCATTTCCACCAGGTGGACCTCGGCGCCTCGTGCCCTGAATGCCGTCGCCTGTTCCAGACCAATGGCGCCGGCCCCGACCACGACGGCCTTCATGCCTTCCGGAACGCCCCCCGTGGAGTCGGCAACGCAGAAATCCTGATCTCCGTTGAGGCGTTCCATCAGGCGGATCATGTCCTCGCCGGTTTTGACCGTATAGACATTGGTCAGATCATTGCCTGGAACCGGCAAGCGGATCGGGGTTGCTCCGACGCAGATGAACAACTTGCCGTAGGTGATGGAACTCCCGTCTTCGAGATCGACACTGTGGTCCTCGGCATTGACCCGGACGGCCTTGAGGCGAAGGAGATTGGCGCCGACCTCGGTCAGGAGGTCGTCTTTCTTGAAAGTCTTGTCGGCTGAAATCAAACCTTCGAGGGCGTAGGGGATCGCGCAATAGACCATCGAATAGGGCTCGGGACGGAGAACGGTCACGTCCCACTCGGGGCGGGAGGTCTTGAGCATTCGGGATGCCTGGATTCCGGCGGGACCTCCGCCGATGATCAGGACGTCAGTCGTTCTCTGTGCAGTGTTCTTCGTTTCAGTCATCGATGTCTCCTTGGGTTGAACGACGTTGGATGATTGAATCCATCATTCCAACGATCGTTGGACTATATACGATGATCTTGAAATGCGCAAGGGGGAATGACCTATCATCATCCTGATCTGAGCGATTCTGGCGGATGAGATGTGTCAAATCCTTGAGGCTCTTGTGCTTGAAAAAAACGTAGGCATACCTGTTCGTCTGTCGAGGCTTTTTGAAAGTGCCAAGAGTTCAAGGATTTGGCATTGATCGCCGATGAGAATCGTTCAGGTTAGGATAATAGTGATGGTCGAATTCCACCGTGAGGTTTCCTGCGCACCGGAAGAGACCGAAGATCACTCGATGATGACCTTTGGCCCGTTGCCGTCGCGGCGTCTGGGACGGAGCCTCGGGATCAACAACATCCCCCCGAAGATCTGCTCCTACGCCTGCGTCTACTGCCAACTGGGCCGGACACCGCACATGTCAATCAAGAGGCAGTCCTTCTACCGTCCGGAGATCCTGGCCGACCGGGTTCGGACCCGAGTCGAAGAGGTCAGGGCTGCCGGCGAGGCCATCGACTACCTCTCCTTCGTACCGGACGGCGAACCGACCCTGGACCTCAGGCTGGGACGCGAGATCGAGCTTCTGCGGCCTCTGGGAATCGATATCGGTGTCATTTCCAATGCGTCGTTGATTTGGCGTGAGGACGTCCGGGATGATCTCATGGGCGCTGACTGGGTCTCCCTCAAGATCGACGCCGTCAACGAGGCCGTATGGCGGCGGATCGATCGCCCTCACGGGAAACTCGAGTTGGATCTGATCCTCGATGGAATACTGACCTTTGCAAAATCTTTTCAGGGCCGACTGGTGACCGAGACCATGCTGGTCGATGGTTTCAACGATGGAGAGCCGGTCCTGGGGGATCTCGCGCGTTTCCTAAAACGGCTGCAACCGGAGATTGCCTACCTTTTGGCCCCGACGCGGCCACCGGCGGAACACGGGGTCACGGCGCCGGACGAGGCGGGCATCACCCGTGCCTGGAGCATCCTGTCCGACAGCGTGAAAACGGTGGAGTGCCTGACCGGGTCCGAAGGTGATGCCTTCTTCTCAACCGGCCGGATCGAGGAGGATTTGCTCAGCATCACCTCGGTGCATCCCATGCGACTGGAGTTCGTGAAAGCCCTCCTGGCCCGTTCCGGTGCGGACTGGTCCGTCGTGCAGAATCTGGTAAAAAAGGGCCATTTGGTTCAGACGGAGTACGGTGGGCAGTCATTCTTCGTCAGGCGTTTGCCCGGTATCACGACGTTGAGGTCGAAGTTGTTGGATACACATCGTGCGAGGGATGAATGTCGGTGACGGATATCATCGGGCGCGGATCCCAAGAGCTGACCCCCGCTTCTTTGGAAGGAGCGGGGGTCTTACGAATAGTCGGTTGGGTTCACTATTTCTGGAGCTCGGTAGCTCCGATCACATCGCTGCGCGGTACTCCCAGGGGGGTTCGGGATTGCTGTCGACCCAAATACCACTCGGGTGGTTGCGGGCTCGGTCCGACACCTTCTGGATGTTTTCGCTCTGAGCGCTTCCTTCTGCCGGCCAGGCGAACCCCAGCTCAGCCAGGAAGAGGGAGAGGTCTTTACCGTTGACGAAAACCCGAGCATGGTCCGGACCCTCGCCCGGTACCATTTGGACCTCGAGGCTTTGGTCCTTGACGGTGCGTCGGACGAACTGACGGATCGTTTTTCCCATGGGCTGCTTCAGCTCCGGGGCGTCGATGCCGGCGAGGTGGATGATCCGCTTTTCTCCGTTACAGTCGACGACCAGGGTGTCACCGTCGATCACCTTCAGACAACGGCCGTCGAATTTTTCCTTGGAGGAATCGCTGCCAGGACCGGCGGCGGCAAATGGAGCTATGGCGAGAGGGAGAACGAGAGCGAACATGACGATTGCCTGAGCAGAAATACGTTTCATCGGTGTCTCCTTGTTCTTGATTGTTGTCGATTGGACGCAACTCTCCCGGGCTAAATGCTCTGACGAGGGATGTGTCCGCTATAAATACAGTGTTGGGGCTTCTGCCACGGGTCGGTTCCGGACGGCGTTGAGCCCGTCTTGTGGAATTCAGTGTTTGATCTGCCGGTGCTGTGCCCTCCCTTCTATCCTGAACAACGCACTCAGGTGACCCTTGGTTCGCAAACGGATCCGATAAATAGAGAAATAAAGGTGCAGGGTGTGCGCATCATGCCTAACAGGTACGAGTTCATGTTGCAAAGGGTGGTCAAAAAGTTGTTAATGTTGCAAAGGTTCTGCAAAAAGTTGAGGGGGCCATGAAGTTCCAATTGATTCGGGAATACCCATATCGGTAACGGTGCCAGATTTTGGTGCCAGACGGGATCGGGCTGGACATTCCCCGGAGCCGGGCGAATCGTGCAACGATGGTTTGGGGGTCAACATGTGTGAACTCTTCGCCATGTCCAATTCGCATCCGGCGGTGGTCAACCTGTCGCTCGGGG
>JBDLIO010000123.1:0-6641 GCA_039714865.1 Acidobacteriota bacterium
AGTCTGCTGCCGGGAACGCACAAGGACGGCACGCCCGAGAACTTTTCGAACATCACCATCAACTCGGGCGAGACCATCTGCATCGTCGGTCCGACCGGATCGGGCAAGAGTCGTTTGCTGGCCGACATCGAGTGGGTCGCCCAGGGGGACACTCCGACCGGCCGCACGGTTCTGCTCAATAATCAGGTTCCCGACCGCAAATGGCGCTTTTCGCCGACCCACAAGTTGGTGGCCCAACTCTCACAGAACATGAATTTCGTCATGGATCTGACGGTTGAGGAGTTTCTGGAGATGCACGCCGAGAGCCGGCTGGCCGACAACGTTTCAGACGTGGTCGTTCGCATCATCGATCAGGCCAACGATCTGGCCGGTGAGTCCTTTGCTCCGACGACGCCGATCACAAGCCTCTCCGGCGGCCAGTCACGGGCCCTGATGATCGCCGACACGGCGATCTTGAGCCGGTCACCCATCGTGCTGATCGACGAGATCGAGAACGCCGGCATCGACCGACAGAAGGCTCTTGAGTTGCTGTTGTCCGAAGAGAAGATCGTCCTGATGGCGACCCATGACCCGGTGCTGGCCCTGATGGGCGGGCGTCGATTGATCATTGCGAACGGTGGCATCGAGGCCGTGATCGAGACGACCGAGACCGAAAGGGAGATCCTCAAGGAGCTCGGGGTGATGGACCGGAGGATGAGCGATTTGAGGAATCGCCTGAGGCGGGGCGAGAGGCTGGAGTGAAGGGTGAGTCGGAAACTAGAAACTAGAAACTAGAAACTTGAAACTGGGAACAAGAGCTACGAATCCGCGATGAGGAATCGAGTAGGTTGGGCGGGAATGAAAAAGACTCAAGAGTTTCAACACGGGTTTGCGGACTGCTCGTTCAAACGAGGCCGAGGAAGTTGGAACGAGTTTCCAGTTTCCAGTTTCAAACCGGCGCGTCGGCCCTCGTTTCAACATTTTTCCAGCCGATGCTATTGAAAAACTAAGGAGAAATACTATGCATGACGGATGTTCGGGATCGTTTGCTTCGGGAGCGCAGGTGGTGGACAAGGTGAGGATGATGGGTTTCAACATCCAACCGATGCCCATGCCGATGATGATTAACTGCTCCAACTGTTCCGGAGAGTTTGAAATGGTGTGCTTCGAGGGCAAGTGCCCTGAGTGCAACATGGTCTTCGGCGTGACGCCCTGCCACGCATTCGACCCGTCCAACGTCATGCCGGCGGGAACTGATTATTAGCTCCTTCAAAAACAAGGGATAGCCACAAAGAGGCACAAAAAGGCACAAAAAGAGAAGCCCAGAGGGCTGTCGGGGCTTCATCCGGGAGCGCGGGGCTCCTGCCCCGCATTGTGGCGACCCGAATTTTGCAGGAAGCCAAGCTGTCAGTCGATCACCACGGTGTTCGGGTAGAAGGAACTCCAGGCAAACCAGTAGACCCTGGTGACCGGGAGTTCTTCGAGCTGTGTGCCGGCCAGCTTTCCACGGAGGGCGACACCAGTGGTCGGGTTCCATGCCGTTGACGTCGTGTCGTCCCGAAGGATCCCTTTTTCGTCGTAACCCAGGTTGAGGGTGCGGCCGTCGGCCCGGGCAACAAAGGCCCTGACGCCGCCGTCGGCGCCTTCCAGTGCAATCACCGCCCCATCTCCCAGGGAGAATGCGTTGACCTTCGAGGCGCCGACTGCTTCATCCGTCAGAGCGGCTGCATGCGGTCCCTGGGCGACGCCCCACACGAGCGCTTTGCCGGGCATCTGTGTGACGATCCGCCTGGCCCGGAAAATCCCCATCTTCTCCGGATCGTCGAAATAGCCCTGGTAATGAGAACTGGTGACGGCCTTGCTCTTGGCCAGGAGCTTGGTTTTCGGGTGAGCCTTGTACCAGGCCGCCCATGTCGTCTGGGCCGACGGCAGCATCTCAAGCGTCGAGCCCTCCATGGGCCCCTTCACCGCCTTGCCGAGCACGTGGCTCCAGAGACTCCCGCTCTCCTTGTCCATCATGATCAGACTGTCTCGCCATAACATGCCTGAGACGATCAGAGTCAGCTTCTTTGTTCCGACGGTGCGGGCGTAGACCACGCCCGTATGACAGAGTGGTCACCAGGTGGCGGCGAAGGCCGTGCCCTTGATCTGGTCGTTGACGATTTCGTGGGCGTCCAACTGCCAGAGGCTGTAGGCGTGGGCCTCGCCGTCGATGACCACTCCCATGACCGGCTCTCCCGGCTTCATCTGTCCATCGGCCGCCTCACCCGTCACGAAGGTCGGGTTCTCGATGGCCGGAATGGCGCCGGGTTCGAGCACCTTGTAGATGGGCTCACCGTCGACGACCGCGACGGTCGGGGGGCCTTTCGGGGCCTCTTCAGCCTGGGCGAAACTCGCCAGGGCGATCATCACTGAAAAGAAAAGTGTACGCATGGTGCCTCCGGGAAGAGAGTACGCCGAATGTCGGCAAGGGGTTACAGTCAACTCGGAGGAGCAGGAGCCAGAGAGGGTGCCTTGAACCCGAGCCCGTTCCCGTTCCAGAGGTTTCTCCGGCCTCCCTCTTGTTCTCCTTTTGCTTGTCGGAACCGACCCTCGGAAAAAGGACAGTGAGATCTATGTAGGCGCGTCCTTCAGGGCGCGCGGCTGTTCGGTACCAAATTGCCACTCGGTGCAGCCACACTCAATCAAGGGGATAGGTATGGGCCGGACCAGGACAGTCGGGCACGGGCTCGGGCTCGGGCTCGGGAGAAGGCACGCAGTGCGATCGTAGAGCTATTTCCGGAGGCGGCGGACTTCCTGGGCGATGCGTTCGGCGGCCAAATGAATCTCCTCGGGTGTCGTCGATTTGCCCAGACTGATCCTCAGGGCGCCGGCGGCAACTTTCTTCGGCAGACCCATCGCCAGGAGGACCTTCGAGGGTTCCGGGTGAACCGAAGCGCAGGCCGAACCCGAACTGACTGCCAGGTCGGGCAGGGAAGCCATCAGGGCCTCGCCGTCGACTCCCGGGAACGCGACGTTCGAGGTGTTGGGCAGGCGGGGCGCCCCGGCGCCATTGATGACGGCCCCAGGGATCGAGGCCCCCAGGCTCTGTTCGAAAGCGTCGCGAAGAGCGCCGGTATTGGTCGTTGAGCAATTCAGATCATCGGTGGCAAATTGCAGTGCGGCGGCAAAGCCGACGGCGGCAGGAAGATTGACGGTTCCGGATCGCAGCCCCTGCTCATGGCCGCCCCCGTACTGGAGGGCCTGGAGTTTCAGGGGCGGCGTCTTCCTCCGTACGTAGAGGGCGCCGCTGCCCTTGGGGCCGTAACATTTGTGGCCCGACAGTGAAAGCAGGTCGACTCCCAGCTTCCCGGCGTCAACCGCGATCTTGCCGGGGCCCTGTGCCGCGTCGCAGTGCACGATGACGCCGCGGGAGTGGGCGGCTTCGGCGATCTCTTCGATGGGCTGAACGACGCCGGTCTCGTTGTTGGCCAGCATGACGCTGATCAGCACGGTTTCCGGCCTACAGGCGTCGGCGACGGCCTCCGGGTCGATACGACCCTCCCGGTCGACGCCGAGCACGGTCAACTGCCAACCGTCGGCCTTCAATCGTGTCATTACCTCGAGCACCGCGGGGTGTTCGGTCGCCTGAGTGATCAGATGACGGCCCTTGGCGGTCAAAGCTCGTGCAGCGCCGGTCAAGGCCAGATTGTTGGACTCGGTGGCCCCGGAGGTGAAGATGATTTCTGTAGCGGAGCGTGCGCCGATCGCTTTTGCGACGGCCTTTCGGGCGGTCTCGAGCGCCATGAAGGCCGCCCGCCCGGGGCCGTGCTGGCGGCTGGCCGGATTGGCGAATTCCTTGCTGAAAAACGGAAGCATCGCTTCGACCACCCGCGGGTCGCAGGGCGTCGTTGCGTTGAAGTCCAGATAGGTGACGTCCATGTGATGCACTGTACCGGAATCAGGAGCTGTCAGGGGCAAGAACACAATTGAACCGCAAAGAGCGCGAAGAACGCAAAGGAAGAGCCAAGAGAGTTTTATTGGGTCATTCATGAGTCGCCCCACGCCAAAATTTGAGCCGGTCGCGTGCTACGGTTCACCAGGATGGAAACTGTTGCCCCGACCGTATTGATCGCCATTGCCGCCACGACCCTTGTTGCCTTCGGTGCGTTTGCGGTGATTTCTCTTCGCGAGGGGGAGCAGAGGGCGACGGTCGTGGCCGGTCTTCTGGCGGCGGGCGGGGCGGCATTCTTCGGGTTCGTCGCGGGACTTCCCGCACCGGTCCCAGGCGTGATGCTGGGCGTCGTGGTTGCGGGCGCCGTCATCGGCTTCCTGCTGTTCCTCGCTCCGATCGGTCAGGGAATTGCACTCGGCGGACGCCCATCCCGCAGGGTCGACGAGCGGGACATCATGTTTGCGCGCGCCCGGTTGCAGCCGGGCAGTCCTGAGTTCGAGGCCTACTACCGGATGCATCCGGAGCACCGTGCCGGCGATGATCGCACCCTTGCCCTGCCGGGCCTGCTCTCCCCGGATTCGGAGATGGCCGACCCGGTGGCCTTTGCGGCGGCTGACGCGTCATTCGACCTGTGCGAAAATCTGTGCCTCTCAGTTGACGGTGAGCCGGCCTCCTCCAGGGTGAACCTCGACGCCGAAGTCTGGACGGCTCGCCTGAAAGATCTGGCGCGTTCGAACGGAGCTGTCGATGTCGGAGTCACCCGGCTCAAGCCATACCATGTCTACAGCCATATCGGCCGGGGGGAAGGCACATGGGGTGATCCAGTCTCACTGGACCATCGGTGGGCGATCGCTTTCGCCGTCGAGATGGATCATGCGGCGGTTGCCCATGCTCCCGCTGCGCCGACGATTGTGGAATCGGCCCGCCAGTACGTCGAAGCAGCCAAGATCGCCGTGCAGTTGGCAGCGACGATTCGCCTCTGCGGTTGGAAGGCCCGAGCCCATATCGACGGTAACTACCGCGTGATTGCGCCCCTGGTCGCACGAGACGCCGGCCTGGGGGAGATCGGCCGAATGGGACTGCTGATGACACCGGGCCTCGGCCCCCGGGTTCGGCTGGGTGTGGTGACGACTGATATGCCCTTGGCAGCCGATCCGCCCGGCGATGATTCGGCGGTGCTTGATTTCTGTGCCATCTGCCGGAAATGCGCAGATGCCTGCCCGGTCGGGGCCATTCCCGGAGGCGACCGGAAACCAATTGATCAGGGTCTTCGCTGGGCCATCGATCCCGACACCTGTTTCCGCTACTGGAATGTCATCGGCACCGACTGCGGAAGGTGCATGGCTGTCTGCCCCTATTCCCACCCCGACAATATGGCCCACAACGCCGTGCGTTGGGCCATCGCCCGATCCGGCGCCGCGCGGCGGGTGATGCTCTGGATGGACGATCTATTCTATGGGCGGAGTCCCAAGCCGCGCGTCAGTTAGCAGTCCCCGAATCAAACACAATTGAACCGCAAAGAGCGCGAAGCGCGCAAAGGGGGCGCAAAGAAAGAAGTGTAAGAAAGACCCATCTCACAATGCGCGTAGCGCATCAAAGGATTCTGCAGGGCAGAGGTTGCGGTAACCCACGTCAAGGGAAAATGCTCAAACCTCTGCCCTGCAGAATCCTGGCTGGATTGACATCTGACTGGCGGAGTTGTACGCTATTGACCGGGTGCGGCGTGTTAGAGACGATGAGTCTCCCTCCGTGCCGCTTTTTTTGTATGCTCTCGCCGGTGGCGGTGTCCCTTGTGGCCCGGTACCATTGAAGATCAACCTCAGGAGTGCGGCCTCGAGACCGCGCGGGACAATAGAGTATGAGTATCGACATTCAACGAGTCCGCAATATCGGCATTTCCGCCCACATCGACTCCGGCAAGACGACGTTGACCGAGAGGATCCTCTTCTATACGCAGAAGATCCACGCGATCCACGACGTGCGCGGCAAGGACGGAGTGGGAGCGACCATGGATCACATGGAGCTCGAGCGGGAGCGCGGTATCACCATCACCTCCGCTTCGACCTACGTCGAGTGGAAGGACCATCACGTCAACATCATCGATACACCGGGACACGTGGACTTCACCATCGAGGTCGAGCGGGCGCTTCGGGTGCTCGACGGCGCCGTGTTGGTCCTGTGTGCGGTGGCAGGCGTGCAGTCCCAGTCGATCACGGTCGACCGGCAGATGAAGCGTTACAAGGTGCCCCGCATCGCGTTCGTCAACAAGTGCGATCGTTCCGGCGCCGATCCCAAACGGGTCGCGACCGCCCTTCGCGACAAGCTCGGCCTCAACTCGGTGCTGTTGCAGTTGCCGATCGGCCTCGAGGCGGATTTTGAGGGGGTGATCGACCTCATCGAGATGAAGGCCGTCTACTTCCGAGGTGACAACGGCGAGCAACTGGAGATCACGGAGATTCCTGCCGGGATGCTGGCCGAGGCTGAAGATGCACGGGCCGAGTTGATCGACGCCGCCAGCATGTTCTCAGATGATCTGATGGAGGCGGCGCTCGAGGATCAGGCGACGCCCGAGTTGATCAACGAAGCGGTCCGAACCGGCGTGCTGGCTTTGGAGCTGTGTCCGGTTTTGATGGGCTCCGCCTACAAGAACAAGGGCATCCAACCCTTGATGGATGCGGTCAACGCCATTTTGCCCTGCCCGGACGACATCCCGATCGAGGCGGTGGAT
>JBDLIO010000124.1:0-6639 GCA_039714865.1 Acidobacteriota bacterium
GGGGGGACGAGGAGTTGGAGGGCTATGAGCCGCCGCTGCCCCTGTGTGCCGATGAGAGCTGCATCCACCTCGGCGAGGTCGAGGCCGCCGCGAGGCGTTACCAGATGATTAACATCAAGCTTGACAAGTGCGGCGGTCTGACCCACGGCATCGAGATCGCGCAGGAAGCCCGGCGACGTAATCTTGATGTGATGGTGGGCAATATGGGCGGCACCTCGTTGGCCATGGCGCCGGCCTTCGTGATGGCCCTGCTGGGCGGCGATCACCATGACATCGACGGGCCGCTGTTGCTCAAATACGACCGGCCGCCGGCAATGACCTACAACGGGAGCGTCTTGATGCCCCCTCCATCAGGGATCTGGGGATGATCGAGAGTACATATCAACTGTCGGCGATCTTCCTGGGGATCATTACTCTTTCGGTGTGGCTGGACCAGAAGTACGACTGGGCGCGCAAGATCTCGCCGGTGCTTCTGACCATCTTCTTCGCCGGGCTCCTGTCGAATACCGGGCTGATCACCAACCACTCGCCGTTTTTCTCGGAGGTCGCAGACTTCACCGTGCCCTTCGCAGTCTGTGTGATTCTCTTCACCGTCAAGCTGGCGGATTTGAGGCGATTCGGTGGCCCGCTGCTGGCGGCCTTTGGCCTCGCCTGCCTCGCCACCATCATCGGCGTGCTGTTAGCGGGATTCCTCCTCGAGTCGGAGCTGGCGAAGGTTCTGGGGGCCGATTCCTGGAAGCTTGCCGGGCCGTTCACCGGCACCTACACCGGAGGCAGCCTCAACTTCTTTGCCATGTGGAAAGGCCTCGAAATCGGCAACCCTGATCTTTTTGCCGCCGCCAACGCCGTGGACAACATCACTGTCTTCCCCCTCTTCATGACGTGGGTCCTGGTACCGGGACTGCTGGGCAGGTTCTACCCGGCCTCGAAGGTTTGGGACAAGCCCGGTGAAGACAGCGGCGCGGAACAAGAGAAGAACACCAAGCCCGAGCTGCGCATCCTCGACGTGGTGGCGCTCTCCTTCGCCGCGGTGACCATCATGGCTGCGAGCGAGCTGATCAAGGACAATCTTATCGCCAGGTGGATGCCCTCGTTTCCGACGATCCTGATCGTCACGACTCTGGCACTCTTGCTGGCCCAATTCCCGATCATGGGCCGGCTCAAGGGCGCCTTCGAGATCGGCACCATCGCCTTCTACCTCTTCTTCTGCGCGGTAGGGGCCATGATCAACGTCAAGATGGCGATCGTGCTCTCGCCGATCCTCTTCGCCTACGTGATGGTCATGATCGTAGTCCACATGGTGGTCATTTACGGCATCGGCCGCCTGCTCCGCCTCGACATCCGGTTGCTGACCATCGCCTCGTGCGCCGCCAAGGATGGTCCCACCGCCATCGCGCCCTTGGCCGCCATCCACGGCTGGAAGGACCTCGTACTGCCGGGGATCGCCATGGGGTTGCTCGGTTATGCGGTGGGCAACTACCTGGGATTCGCGACAGCGTATGCCATGAAGGCCATCCTGGGACACTGAAGGTAGGAATCATGAATCAACTCAGAGCACTTTCATTCGCCATCGTCGCCGCGACGATCCTTCTGTCCTTTGGCTGCCAAATGGAGCCGTCGCCGGACCCGGCCGCCCTCGCTACCGAGGTGGACCGCCTGGCCGACCTCTACCTCGAACGGCAGATGGAGCACATGCCTGAGAGGGGCTACATCATGGGCGTGCCACCGGAGCGCCACGACGGACTCTTCGATAACTCCGTCATGGCGTACGAGCGTGCCCGGCGTGAGGAAGACGAGATGATCGCCGAACTCGATCTCGTGCCCGCAGACGCGCTGACAGATACGCCACAATGGGTTACCGCCGGCCTCCTTCGCGAGGCCCTCGAGGCATCCCGAGGCCTGCGGGTCTGCCGCCGCGAACTCTGGAACGTCAACCACTTCGAGGGTTGGCAAGCCTATTACCCCACACTGGCCGAGATGCAGCCGGTGGGCACCCCCGAACTCCGCGAGCAGGCGCTGGCCCGATGGCGGAAGCTTCCGACCCTGATCGACAACGAGGTGGCGAATCTCAGGCGTGGGCTCGAAGCGGGTTACACCGCAAATCGGGCCGTGACGGCGAGGGTCATCGTCCAGATCGACCGACTTCTCGCTGTGCCGGTGGAGGAATCGCCCTTCATGTCGCCGGCCCTCCGCGATGAAACGCCCGAGTTCGTGGAGGAGTTCCGGACGTTGGTGGCCCTTGAGATCGTGCCCGCCGCGAAGCGGTACCGGGATTTTCTGAACGACACCTACCTCGACCAGGCGAGGGAGTCGCTGGCTGTCGCAGACAACCCGAACGGCCATGCCTGCTACGCCGCCATGCTGAGGTTTCATACGACTCTCGATCGAACAGCGGAAGAGGTCTTCGAACTCGGCTCCCGTACGGTTCAACGCAACCGTCAGGAGGTCATCGAACTCGGGCGGGAACGTTATGGCACTGACGATTTCGCCGAGATCGTGCGTCGTGCCCAGGCGGACCCCTCAGACACGTTCGTGGATCGGGACGAAGTGTTCTCCTTTGCCCGCGACGCCGTCGAGCGGTCCATGACCGTCCTGGACGGCTGGTTCGGTCTGAAGCCGGAGCACGAGTGCATCGTCAAGCCTCACCCCGAGTACCAGGAGGGCACCGGGATCGGCCCCCGTTACGAGGTGGGTGACGGCGAGCGTCCCGGAATTTATCGGATCACTCTTTCCAACCCCGAGGCCCAATCCAAGGGGAGGAGCGAGGTCGTCGCTTTTCACGAGGCCTATCCCGGCCACCATCTTCAGCTGACGGTCGCGCAGGAGCTCGAGGGGTTGCATCCCATGAGCCAGGTGGCGTGGTATACGAGCTACGGGGAGGGGTGGGCCCGGTACGCCGAGGCGCTGGCCGAGGAAGCCGATCTCTACTCCAGCCCGGTTGCGTTGATTTTGCGCCGCGCCTGGCCGGCACGGGGAATGGTGGTTGATCCCGGTATCCACGTGATGGGCTGGAGCCGCGAGCAGGCCAGGGAGTTCATGATCGTATCGGGCTCGGTCCCCGAAGAGGAGGCCGACGACATGGTGGACCGGATTGCCATCTGGCCTGGGCAGCTGACGGCCTATGACTCGGGCGGGCTGGAGATCTTCGCCCTCCGCCGCAAGGCCGAGGAGGCCTTCGGAGAGGATTTCGACATTCGTGAGTTCCACGACCGGGTGCTCGAGAACGGCGCGGTGCCCCTGTGGATGCTGCGCCGGCACGTCGAGGCATGGATTGAATCCAGGTAAAACAAGGTGACTGCTGAGAAAGGGACATCGAGAATGCAGATATTCACTCCTTGCAGATTTCGACATTTCGTGACCTTCATGGTGCTGGTGGGCATTGCCATACCGGTCACCGGCGCTGTCGATGCCGATCGGCTCACCGCGTTCACCGAGAAGGGCATGGAACTGTGGCACGTGCCCGGGTTGTCGGTGGCCGTCGTGACAGCCGACGAAGTGCTCTTCCGGAGAGGGTTTGGTGCCACTGCGATTGAAAACGGCAAACCGGTGGACGAGCACACCTTGTTCGCCATCGCGTCGACCACCAAGGCGATGGTTGTTTCCGGAATTTTGATCCTGGTTGACGAAGAAAAACTGTCACTCGACGACCCGATCATCAAACACATCCCGGAGCTGCACTTCGGAGATCCTTCGCTCACGCAGCAGTTAACCGTGCGGGATTTGCTTGCCCACCGTACGGGTCTGCCTTCAACCGATTACTGGGGCTTCTTCCAGAACATACCGCTGGATGAGCAACTGACCCTCCTGCGGACCGTGCAGCCGGCGGCCCCTGTTCGTACACGCCTGATCTATCAGAACCCCATGTTCGAGATCGCCGGTCTGCTGATCGAACGGCTCACCGACAAGCGCTGGGATCACTTCGTGGCCGAGCGGCTTTGGGAGCCCATCGGCATGGCAGAGACCTATGGAGCTCGCGGACAGATTGGCGCCGAGCAAAGCCACGCGATACCCTACTTTTTCTTTGATGATCAACTGACCGTAGCCCGGTGGGACATTCCCGCCGACTCTGCCGAAGCGGCCGGCTCGGTGTGGTCCTCCATTCACGACATGAGCCTGTGGGCACAGTTTCTGCTTCGCGATGGCGTCACGGCAAGCGGAGATCGGCTAATTTCGAAAGAGAGCATCGTTCAGATGTTCGAACCCCACCAACTCGCTGCCGTCGCCGATTTCTACCCGACCACCGCGATCACCGAACCCAACTGGCGCAGCTACGGGCTTGCCTGGTTCCAGCAGGACTTCCAGGGCAGGAAGATCGATTTTCACACCGGCAGCTTATCGGGTCTGATCGCAATGATCGGGCTGGACCGAGCCGGCGACAAGGCGGTGGTCGTGCTCAGTAACCGCGATCACGCCGAGATGCGTCACGCCCTTCTGTGGGAGGTGATGGACAACGGCGACCCAGGTACGAGACGGGACTGGAACCAGGAGATCTTCGATCTGTATGAAGGGCGGACCAACGAGCGTGAGGAGAAATGGCAGGAGACTCAGCAAAAGAGACTCGAGAATACGGAACCAAGCCTGACTCCCGGTGTATACGTCGGTGCCTATCGAAGCGAAACCTTCGGTGACATCCTGATCGAACAGGACGCTCAAGACATGAAGCTGAGAACAACACTTGTTGATCTCGAGATGAAGCATTGGCACCTGGATACCTTCCTGCTGGAATACAAGCCGTGGGGAATGCGCGAATTCGTTGTATTCAAAATCGGCCCGGACGGCGCCGTTGCTTCGTTCGATTTCATCGGCGATACGTTTGAGCGTGTGGAAGAGGAGAAGGAGCCGGAGACTGACGCTGAACCTGTGGCCGCAGAACATGAAGAGCCTGAGAAGGGAGAGTCAACGTGAAGCTGACTCGAGGTGAAAAACGCGCGCTTTTGTGTCTGCTGCCGATCGTGATCGGATTTCTGCCGCCTGTCACAGGCTGGGCTGTGTCGGTTGACGGCCGGGTGCTGGGGCTTCCCTTCCTGCTGTTCTGGAACGCCCTGATGGTCGTGGCGACCGCGGCCCTGATGAGCCTCGCCCTCGTGATCAAGACCCGGATCGACGGAAGATGACGGTCGCGCTCGCCATCATCGTCGGCTGGCTCCTCTTGACAACGGCGGTCGGGGTGATGGCCGGGCTCAACCGGCGATTCGGCCTCGAGGAGTTCATGGTGGGCGGCCGCTCGTTCGGGACGATCCTGTTCTACACGATCGCCGCGGCCGAGATCTACAGTGCCTTTGCATTCCTCGGTCTCGCCGGGTGGGCCTACCAGAAGGGCCTCAGCATCACCTACTCGCTGGCCTACGGCGCGATCTCCTACGGGCTGCTTTTTTTCATCGGGCCACGGATCCAGCGCCTCGGTCGCCGCGCCGGCTACGTCACCCAGCCCGACTTCTTCGAGGATCGCTACGCCTCCCGCCCCCTCGCGGTGGTGATGGCGCTCCTCGGCGTGGTTTTCATCATTCCGTACCTCCAGCTGCAGCTCCTCGGTGCCGGCATCATCGTTCAGATTGCATCGGGGGGCGCCGTGAACCGGGAGATGGCGATCATTCTCGCCGTGGTGGCTTTGGCGATCTTCGTGACGGTCTCGGGCTTGCGCGGGATCGGCTGGACGAATTTGCTGCAAGCCGTGGTGATGCTGGTCGGTATGATCACCGTCGGGCTGCTCCTTCCGGTTCTTTTCTTCGGCGGAATCGACGAAGCATTCGGTGCAGTCGAGCGGCTCCGCCCCACCCATCTCGGTCTGCCGGACTCGGGGGGGCTCGGGCTCGGCTGGTACGCCTCGGCGGTAGTGCTGTCCGCCCTGGGTGGGTGGGCGTGGCCGCACCTCTTCGCCGCCACCTACAGCGCAAAGAACGAGCGCGTCATCCGACGGAACGCGGCCGTCCTGCCGCTGTACCAGCTCGCCACGGTGCCCATCATCATCGTCGGCCTGACCTGTGCGGCCAAAGCCGCCGAGGATCCCTCGTTCGCGGCCTCCATTTCACACCCGGACCAGGCCATGCTGGTGGCCCTCGTGGGCTTTTTCCCCGCCTGGTTGGCAGGTGCCATCGGCGCAGGAGGCCTGGCTGCCGCCATCTCCACCTCGTCGGCCCTGATTCTTGCCGCCGCCAACCTGACCGCACGCAACGTGCTCCAGAAGGGCATCGCGCCGAACCTCGACGATATCAAGACCGCCTGGGTCGCCCGCTTTTTGGTGGCGCCGGTTGCGATCGTGGCGGCCGGTCTCGCCCTGGTGGCGCCCGATATGCTCGTGAACTTGCTTCTGATCGGCTATTCTGGGATCGCCCAGTTCGTACCTGCCATCTACCTCGGAATGTTCTGGCGGCGGGCGACCCTTGCTGGGGTCAGCTCCGGCCTTGCCGCAGGCATCCTGGTCTCAGTCGTGGCTCAGGTGGCCGGCTGGCAGCCGCCCTGGGGGCTCCACGCGGGTCTTGTGGGTCTGGCGCTCAACTTCGCGATCGCCATCGCTGTGAGTACGGTCACCCGTCCCCCGGACAGGGAACGAGTCGAGCGTTTCGAGCGCATCCTCGCGGAGTAGGGGGAGTGATTGGCCAAGGCCATGCGGAGAAAAGGAGGAGTTGATTGAAGTCACTG
>JBDLIO010000125.1:0-6634 GCA_039714865.1 Acidobacteriota bacterium
AGGCCTATTCAGACACCGGCCGGCCCTCGGCGGCGGCCTCCATCCTGGCCGAAATTCAGACCACGCTCCCGGAATGGACCGACCCGGTCCGACGTTAACCAGATGAGTCCTGGCGACCCGGCGCTTTTTTGGGTACAATGCCCGCCGCGTCGCACGGGACCCAGGGGATCGGTGGTCGGCGCCCCGCTGCAATTCACCTTGCGATCCCTGGTTCACACTGGAGGCTCTCTTGAACGACACCCACGCGAAAGTCCTGATCATCGGATCCGGTCCGGCCGGCTTGACTGCTGCCTTGTACGCGGCCCGGGCCGATCTCGAACCCGTCGTCATTGAAGGCATGCAACCCGGCGGACAGTTGACCATTACCACAGAGGTCGAAAACTACCCGGGCTTCCCGGAAGGCATCACCGGCCCCGAATTGATGCAACGGACCAAGGCCCAGGTCGAACGATTCGGTACCCGCTTCTTGTTTGACCAGGTCACGGAAGTCAAGCTGGACCAGCGCCCATTCACAGTCCACACCGACGACAATGGGGTTTGGACCTGTGACACCCTGATCATCGCCTCGGGCGCGACGGCCCGGCTCCTCGGGCTGGAGAGTGAAACGGCTCTGATGGGCTACGGCGTCTCCGCGTGTGCCACCTGTGACGGCTTCTTCTATCGCGACAAGGAAATCGCAGTGGTCGGCGGTGGCGACACCGCTTTGGAAGAGGCGATATTTCTGACGAAGTTCGCCTCGAAGGTGACCTTGATCCACCGCCGCGATGAGCTTCGGGGATCCAAGATCATGCGGCAACGAGCGATGGACAACCCCAAGATCGAATTCGCCTGGAACTCGGTTGTCGGCGAGGTCTTGGGCACCAAGGAGGGCGGCGGCGTCACCGGCGTTCGCCTCAAAGACACCCAGAATGGAGAGCTGCGGGATCTGCCCCTGGAAGGGCTCTTCATCGCCATCGGCCACAAACCCAACACCGACCTGTTCAAGACGACGCTGGACATGGACGATGTCGGCTACTTGAAGACCGCCGCCGATTCGACCTGCACGTCGGTCGAGGGCGTCTTTGCCTGTGGCGACGTCCAGGACAACAAATACCGCCAGGCGATCACCGCCGCGGGCTCAGGCTGCATGGCGGCCCTCGAGGCCGAACGATGGTTGGCGGAGCAAGGCATGGAATAAGAGTACGAGGATCCAGAGGGCTGGTCATGGGCCGGCTGTCTGATTTTCTTTCGATGACAGCGGCTGTCGAGGCCGCACAACCAGCAGACCGGGAGGTCTCATGATCTCATTCAGTGAATCAGCTATCGCAAAAGTCCACGAATTTTCGGCATCGATGCCCGAGGCCGAAGGTAAGAATCTCCGCATCTTCATTCAGGGTGTGGGCTGCTCCGGCTTTTCCTACGGTTTTACCTTTGACGACAAGAGAGACGACGATACCGTCGTAGAGGCGGGCGACCTCCAAGTGCTTGTCGATCCCCACAGCGCACCCCATCTGACAGGAGCTTCGGTCGACTTCACCGAGGACCAGCGTGGCGCTGGCTTCACCGTCGAAAACCCCAACGCTCCGGCCAATGCCTGCACGCCCTCCGGCGACGGCGGCGGCTGTTCCGGCTGCGGCTAATGACCAACGGCCTCGAAGAGCCCTCGCCGCTTGAGGTCGTCCGGTTGGGCCATCCCCTCCTGAGGCAGGTGGCCGAACCGGTCCCGGAAGAATATTTCGGCACGGGACGTCTCGACGAGCTGGGCCGGGACATGGTTCGAACCATGATGTCGGAAGACGGGGTCGGCCTCGCGGGGCCTCAGGTTGACGAGGGTCTGCGTCTTTTTGTCTACTGGGTCCCGGGCGACGATGACCATCCGGAAATTGCGCCCAGGCTCGTGGCAAACCCCGAAATCAAGCCGGTCGGTGATGCGGTCGAAGAAGGCTGGGAGGGGTGTCTCTCGATTCCGGGCCTCAGGGGAATCGTGTCCAGGTACAGTCGCATCAAGGTCAGGGCCCGCGACCTTGAGGGCAATGCTATTTCTCTGACGGCCGATGGCTTTCATGCCCGGGTCATTCAGCACGAGTTTGACCACCTCGACGGTATCGTTTTTCTTGACCGGATGGACAGCCCCGCTTCCCTGGCCTACGAGCAGGAGTGGGAACGCTACGTCCTGGGTTCCGGGAACGACCTCTGAGTCCTTCAGGCACTCACCCGGGGGTTCATTCGAAAACTCGCACAAGCGCCGCCCTCTCCCCCTCTTCCCTTCCCTGGTGGGCCACCGTAACCGGCCTGATTTTCGGCATCGTGGCCGGATCTTTCGAAATCCTCAACACCAGTATCGGATGGCACCTGGCCGCCGGACGGTGGATGGTCGAACACCGGGCACTGATGACACATAACCCCTTCACCCTGGGCGCCGACGGGGCAGCCTGGTTGAACCACGAATGGCTTTTTCAGATCACCGTTGCCCTGGTGGAACGCCTGGGTACCGGACCTGGCCTGATCGGCCTGAGAATCCTGGTCACGATCGGACTGACGTTTCTTCTGATGCACTTCGGCCGGCGGGCAGGGTTGTCGTCCGGGTCGGCGCTGGTCTTGGCGTGCCTGTGTATCGCCGGCGCCCGGATGCGATTCTATGTACGGCCCGAGTTGGCAACCCTGGTTCTGGTGCCTCTGGGAGTCAGCCTCTACCTGGTGCGAATGCAACGCAGGACAGTCGTGACCGCAGCGGCGGTAGCCGTCATTTCAGCCTTTGGCGTCAACCTCCACGGTGGCATTCTGGTGTTGCCGGCCATTCTCGGCGCCCTGGTTGTCGCCGAAGCCCTGAGCGTCATCACCGAGCGGCGATCTCCCCTGGTCGTGATCACCTCCGGGGCAGCCATCGTTGTCGCCGCCGTCGGAGGCGCGCTGCTCAATCCCTGGGGTTGGCAGGTATTGGCGGCCCCATTCCGGTTGGCTCACCTGGTCGACAAACCCTGGGTTCCCAATCCCGAGTGGATTTCTCCAGGTCCGGCGGATGTCCCGGAACTCTATATCGCCCTGATCGGGGCGTGGGTACTCTTCGTCTTTCGAGAGCGCCACCTCATCAGGTGGATGCTGCTGATCGTGATCTCCGCGCTGGCACTGCGCTATGTCCGAAATGTCGGCCTGTTCTTCACCGTGCTCCCACTGGCCGTGGCCCCCGCCCTCAGCCGTATCGACGCCCTGCGGCTCACGGGTCGCCGAGTCTCTCTCTTTGCTTCGGCCCTCGTCCTCAGCCTGGCGGCCGTCATGATCGATGCCCCGGGATTTCCCCTCGGTTGGGGTTTTTCCACCGATCGCTATCCGGTCGGCGCCAGTGTATTTCTCGAACGTACGGGTCTTCTCGATCACCCGGTGTATAACGACGTTCGATTCGGGGGCTGGTTGATCGGCAGATATTTCCCCCCCTTTCAGCCTTTCATCGACGACCGGAACGAGATCCATGAAGACCTGTTGGAGGAGATGTGGGAGATTGACCAGGCCAGTTCTCCAGGGCGATGGCAGGCGTTGCTCGACAGATACGGCATCGAAACCGCCTTGCTCCGGTACCACCAACCCTTGAGCGTGCGAACGCCTGAGGGTACGGACTTGGGTCTCCGCGGATTCTCTGCCCTGTGGTTTCCGGAGAATCGGTGGGCCTTGGTCTTCTGGGACGATACCGCCATGGTCCTGGTCGACCGTACACAAGGACCGCCCGACCTGATCGCCGCCCTTGAGTACCGCTGGGTCAGACCGGACGACGACGCCCATCTGGAGATCATCGCTCGCACCGACCCGGCCGCCCGGGCCGGACTGGTCTCCGAATTGCAACGGAAACTCAACGAGGACCCTGAATGCCGGCGGGCCCAAGCGCTCGTGTCGAGGTTGTCCGTCGCCCGGTCGCCACTCTCTCCCTGAACGGAGAGCATCGGGTTTTACGGGCGGCGCCCTTGACTGCCCCCCGGCCGCCGGACGGCGAACCAGCACAGCCACCCGAGAGCCACGCCGACGTAACTGTCGATAGCATAGTGCCAGCCGGTGGCAACCGAACCCACGAACATCAACATCAAAAAGGGCAAAAATACGTACCGGGTCCACTCCGACCTTTCAGCACTGAAGAGATAAACAAAGGTTGGCAGGGCGCAATGCAAACTGGGCATCGCGGCAACTCCAAACAAAGGAAACACCGGGACAGGCGTACCACTCAGAACCTCAAGTACCTTTTGATAGTTCGTTATCAACATGTACTGCGAGGATGCCGCCAATGGGTAGTGCACCGAAACCGCGCTTGCAAGGTCCTCAAAAACAAAGACGGGGCCAAGCGCCGGCACGAGCCAGTACAACGCGAGACCCAAACTCCAGAGCAATACGAATCCGCGGAGGTACCGGTGCCTTGTCGCACGCTCCGGCGACGTGAGATACCACGCTGTCGAGAGGAATACAAACGGCAGGTACAGTCCGTAAATAAAGTCCAGAAACCGTTCTGCCATCGGTGTGCCCGAGAAAAGGGTCAGTAAAAACCAGTTTGGATCCACTCCAAAGTGCAGCCAAACCGTCAGATCCTGCAACTGGCGGTCGAAGACTGCCGGGTTGAACAGAGGAACCATCAGCTTGCCCCACGAATAGACCGACGCCAAGAGCCCAAGGGTGACGACCGACCCAAGGATGCTCCCCGACATAACGGCTAAAGCCCGGTATTCGAGGCGTATCGGCCGCCGCAAGATCCCTATCCACCACAACAGCCTCAGACCACCGACAATGGCAAGCCATGAGAAGAACGCCCTGTTCCATTCGACGATGCTGGCAATTGGGTCGAAGAGAAACCCATCAATCCACAGAGGAAAGCCAACCAGTCCACCTACAACCAGACAGAACAAGAATGTACTCAACACTGCTGCCCCGCCGGCACAAGGATCAGGCACCGTTTTTGGGCCAGGTACTTGAATTCTCCCCGTCACTTCGCTGGAGCCACCCCCCTCTTTGGTCTCACCGACAGCCTTTCTGTCGGACCCCCTCAGAAGTGAGAAGTGCGGGTTAACCATCTCAGCAGAGTGTAGGGACACTGCAAGAGTCGCGCAAGGATGCCCGTCAGTGATTCCGCACACACGATCTTGACTCATTCTGTGGCACAATGGAGGACTGGGAGGCTCTGATGTCTGACCTGACACCTCTTGATATTTTGGGCGTGGACTTTCCTCGGGGCATTCGGGGTTACGATACCGAAGCGGTTCGTTCCTTCTTGCAGCAGCTGGCCTCGTCGATGGAGGAGTTGCTCCGCGAACGGGGTGAACTCCGCCAAAACCTGCACCGGCTTGAACAGGAATTGGCCGCATTCAAAAAAAGAGAGAACGCCCTCCAGGAAGCGCTGATTGCTGCCCAGAAGACCGCCGAGGCAACGATGGACAGTGCCAAAGTAGAGGCTCAACAGATCATTCAGGAAGGTCATGCCCTGGCCGACCGACTGGTTGACGAGGCCTACGATCGTGCGAAGAACATCGAGACCACAATTTCTGTGCTGAGGTCTCGGCGGCGAGAGGTCCGGGGCGAACTGATGCGCCTGACCGAACTCCTCCAGGGAATGATCCGGGACGATCAGCAGTTGGAGCAGGACGAAAGATCTACGCCACAGATTACAGTGATGCCCCGGCGAGAGGGAAAGCGTCAGGCCTAGAATTCCGCAGGGCCTCTTTGCGTAACCTGCGCGCACCAAGCCTTTGTTCGAACTGCTCGGCCACGGCGTCGTACACATCAGATGGGTCAAGTTCCTTGAGACACCCCTGGTGGACCAACGGACATTTCAACTGACCGCAAGGGGCACATTCCAGCGGTCGCCGCAGCACCATCCCCGGGGGCGTCATCGGCGCCGTCCGGCGATCATCGGTCGGCCCAAACAGTGCCACCGTCCTCACACCGAGGACCGATGCCAGATGGGCAGGACCCGAATCGTTCCCCACCAGGGCCGAGAGGCTGGTCAAGACCGCCCCCAGTCCCGCGGCGTCAAGGTCTTCGGCGACAACCGGGAGATCCATGCCTGACGCCCTTTTCATCGACCGGGCGATTTCCGCCTCCCCCGGTCCGATGACAACCACCGGCTCGAAGCCTCCCGCTTTCAGAAGTGCCGCAAGACGCCCGAAGTATTCTTCCGGCCATCGTTTGGCCGAACCACCCCAAGCAACCCCCGGGGCAAGACCGACAGGAATTGCTTTGGGGTCAATTCCGGTGCCCTGGAGAACCCGTTGCCCCAGCTCCACAAGAAACTCTGGCATGGGAGCACGCCACCGCTCGTCAGCCCCATCCAGACCCAAGCGGGTCAAAAGGGCGTCCGCGTCATGGAGTTGATGACCGCAGAACTTGGGGTCATACGCCCAACTCAACAGCCAGTGACCAGCCTGCGACGAGCCCATCGGCCGTGAGCTCAGGGCCGAACGGCTCAGTCGAGTCGAAACCAGGAGCCAGATGCCAGGAACAACACGATGAATACTAGAATAACAGAGAGGGAGCTCCCTCCTGGATTCATCCGTAAACCCGGTTTAATCGTAATTGATGGTGTTGAGCAGACATCACCTGTCAACACTCAGTAATACTTACTGCCAGCCCACCCAGCGAGGTCTCTTTATATTTATGAGACATCTCCATGCCGGTCTGCTTCATT
>JBDLIO010000126.1:0-6616 GCA_039714865.1 Acidobacteriota bacterium
TTGATCGTGCCCATGTTGTGGCGAATCTCCGGCGGGATTGCCTGCCACTGTTCCTTTTCCAGCCGGCTGGAGACCAGGGTCGCCAGTGTTGGCAGAAATGCGACCCGTCCACCGCCGCCTTCGGACTTGCCGACGGCCGGAGCGGGCCTCCGGGTGAACTCCAAGACGTGTTCCACCACGGAGGTCAAGACAACCGGAGTGAAAGGCTTGGTCAAGAAATCCACAACGTTGGACAGGTCCATATAGAGTTTGCGAATATCCGCGCCCTTTGCGGAAATCATCAGGATCGGAATGGACGCCGTTTCGGCAGACTCGAGCAGGGAGCGACAGATGTCGGTTCCATGTCCGTCAGGGAGGATATAGTCCAGAAGAATCAGATTCGGCCGAAATATCGGGACTTTGTGGAGGGCCTCTGCCTTGTTTTCCGCAAGCTCGGTGCGATAGCCCTCTCGTTTGAGGACCCGCTCAGCGAGCTTGCGAATCGTTAAGCTGTCGTCCACGATCAGGATTCGTCGTTCTTTCACTATGATGAACCTCCGCCCCCTCCATTTTTCCACTCCACGACAAGGGCTGCACCGGAATGAACCGGGGCGCCGAGTCTCAGGAGGTCAGGCAGATGACCACTGTCGGCAAATTCCAGCAGTGTCTTCGTGCGTTCTTTGGGATTTGTCTCTTCGGCTTCGAACCAACCGGCAGGCATGAGTATGAGATGGTCTCCAGCTGTCAGTTTCAGGCGTCTTTCCTTGCCCGAGGGGGAATCCTTTTTTCCCGTGAGGGCGACGCCCGGGCTTCGCGTCAGGCCTACTGGAGGCAGCCTTTTGGGGTTGACAAGCCAAAGGTCAAGATCCCCGGTCAGCAGGATTTCGAGAGTCTGCACCGACCGTCGAAATATAAGAAGGGCGGGCCGATAGAGTTCTTCCCAACCCAGGATGGAACGTGCCACCTCAACGAATTTCGTGGTGAACGAGGCATTGGTCTGTCGTTCCTCGATACATTGACATACCAATGCCTGGGTAAAAAGGGCATGTTCTTTGGCGTCGAGTCCCTTCAGTCCCGCCTCGGTGGCGTGCAGGACGGTGACATCTTCACTTCCTGGACAGCCTCCGAAAAATGGAAAGGGCCGGTTCCTGCCTGGAATGATAGAAACATCCAGCCCGGAGTTGCTCGGAGCGCACGACACGAGTCTGGAGAGCCGGCTCTTGAAAGCCAAACCTCGAAAGGTCTCCGATTTCTGTGTGTCCAACTGACCGAAGGTCTCTTCAATCTTCGAGCGGGCAAGGGGTGGATCGCCAAGGTGGCCGAGGGCGGAACGCACCTGTGTCACAACGGCTGAGCCGGCATTACCTGTGGAATTGGCGACGACGTATAGAATCTTGAGTTCATCGAGACAGACCTTCTGGAGTTCGGGTAAATCTCCGATCACTGCAACGATTCTGGTTGGTGGGAAACCCGCCAGCAGTGCTTCCATGATCGGTTGAGTGAGCAGGTTTTTGGCACTGACGATCAGTACGTCGACCGACGTGTCCGTCGGTTCAGTCTGCCGGCAGAGAAAGTGATCTCCCAAAACGGCTTCAAGCTGTTTCTGTGTCTCCTGGTGGAGATAACCCTCGTCTCCGAGAATTCCCAGGGTGACGGAGGTCCCACCAGGATGAGTCACAACGCTCCCCCGTCTTCCTCCAGGATGCTCCAGTCAATGTCGGATTCTGAGGATTGGCACTCGCTGGATTTTGATGTGCTGAGGCCTGCACTGAGATGGTCGAGCAACTCGGTCAGACGCTCGCAGCGGGCTTCGGTTGAGGGTAACTCTTGGAGTTCGTTGACGATCGTCATCAGGCCGTTGGCTGCCATCCACTGGTAGAGACGACCCAGTGCACGGCGTTCGGCCTCGATGTAGCGTTGTGTCTGTTCAGTTCCTTGGCGGTAATACCAGGCATCCAACTCTGCACGATGCTGCATCAACAGACCTTCGCGAACGGCCTCAACGAGTCTTACAAATTGAACAAAAAGAGCCGATTCGAGTTGAACGGCCGGCACCTCGGTCACCGGCGGTTGATCGGGCGGAGGCGACGGTCTCGAATCATGCCGCTCTTCATCAATCTCACGAAGAATATCGAGGAGCAAGAACGTGACTCCCCGTCCCCCCGGCAGACTGGCCGGCATATCCTTGGGGATGGAGACTTCCGTGTAGAGATACCAACCGGTTTGGCACTCACAGCATGCTTTAACGGTCGCCCTCCCGAGTGAATCCTGTCCTTCAGCGTGTATCAAGGCGCCGTTTTGGAACCAGAGCGTATAAGCACATTGCTCTGAAGCCGAATTCTCGGCACACAAAAGAAGAACGCCTTGAGTGCTCTCGGCGCCGAAATGCTCGAAGAGACTCGGGACCTGATGGCGCGTGAAAGTTCCGGCCGAGATATTTTGATGCAAGTCGCCCTGTTTGGCACTCTTGCCGATCCCGCCGAGAACCGTATTAAGTCTCTCCAGGATCGACGGGCTGTTACAGGACTTAATACTCAGGCTGAAATCCGTGAGGATTTTTTCGAGAAGTGTGATCGTACGCTTCTCGGCGTTACCTTTCCTCATTTCTCGCCCCCCCCAGAGCTGAACTTCCAAGACAACGTCGTCGATAGAGCCTAGCTTCAAATATACATGAATTCAGTGTTTTTGGTTCGTCTTTTTTGATCGAAAAGACTCACGATGACATTACACTGAAGGAATGCTCAATATGGACGCAGCCATCTTCGATCTCGACGGCCTTTTGGTGGACTCCGAGCCGTTGTGGCGGAAGGCTGAAACAGAGGTTTTCGCCGAAGTCGGCCTCGAGCTGACCGACGACGACTGCCGCAGCACGATGGGTATGCGATGTGACGCGGTTGTTGCTCTCTGGTATCAGAGGCGCCCCTGGCCGAATGCTTCACCTGCCGAGGTTCAACGCCGGATCGAGGATCGGGTCCTGGCCTTGATGCGCGCTCAGGGTGAAGCGATGCCGGGGGTTGGTCACGCTCTCGATCTGGTGGAAAACATCGGATACCGGCTGGCGGTGGCCTCGTCGTCCAGCCCCGCGCTGATTGACGGGGCGCTGGAACGACTCGGGATCCTCGATCGTTTTGCGGCTCGATGTTCCGCCTTCGACGAAAAGCACGGCAAACCACATCCGGCGGTCTTCTTGACGGCGGCACGGCAACTGGGCGTTGATCCGCGGACGTGCATTGCATTCGAAGACTCGCCGCCGGGTGTCGAGAGTGCCCGCGGGGCCGGCATGCGTGTCGTGGCCGTGCCGGATGCGGAGCACTGGGGCCACCCGGGCTTCGACGAGGCCGATGTCGTGCTCGAGAGCTTGTCCGACCTCCGAATTGAACACCTCGGCGGAGATGAAGTCAGGACCTCTCCCTCTGGGGGCTGAGGTCGAGCGCGGCGCCGAATCGTTCGAGGGCGTGTTGGGCGGCGGCGCGGTTAGCGGCTGATCTTACGGCACCGTCGCTTTCGAACACCTCGGACAGCACATTCAGCTTGCCGGCCTTACGGTCGGCCTTGAGGTCGAAACGAGCGATCAGGCGATCGCCGGCGAGCACCGGCAGACAGTAGTAGCCATAGATCCTCTGTGGCGCCGGCTTGTAGATCTCCAGCACCTGGTGAAAGCCAAAGAGCTGTTGCACCCGTTGTCGATCCCACAAGAGAGGATCGAAGGGTGAGAGGAGAACGCCTCGATCACGGCGTGGACGGAGGCCGTTCACTCGAGTTGCGAGTTCGAGGTCGGAGGGACGGATCCACCCCGGTGTTGTGGAACCGTCTTCAGCCCTCACCGAGCAGGGGAGAATCGCCGCATTCTCTGCAAGCCTGGACAGGGCCGCCTTGACCGCCGGCCGGTGCGGGCTCAAGCGCCAAGTCTGCACAAGGGTGCCGGTGGTCGCCCACCCGTGGCCGCCCAAGGCGAGCAGGAGGAGTTTTTCGAGGGCCTCATCCTCTCCAACTCGTTCGAGGCGCCACCGGGTCGGGATCACCCTTTCGGCGAGGTCAAAGGTGCGTTGGAAGGCCTTTCGTTCCCGGATGGCCAACTCGCCCGACGACCACATGGCGGCGGCGACTTTGGGTGCGATCTTGAGGTCCCACCACCCGCTGCTGCGACGGCCGTCCATGTCGATAGATCGAAGGGGCCCTTCGTCGCGAATCCGACGGCGAAGGGTTTCGGCGACCTGGGGATGCTCGGCAATCAAATTGCCCCACCAGGGGTGACTGGCGAAGGCGCGGCGGCGGAAAGCGAACAGGGGGTAGAGTTCGATGGGCAGCCAGGAGGCCTCGTGGCCCCAGTACTCGAAGAGGGACTCGCCGGGTTTGAGCAGATCTTCCCCGAGCTGCGGGTCGAAGCCTTCAAGGCGGGACATCAAGACGATGGCATGGCTGCGAGCGCCGGCGATCGAGACGGTGTCCAACTGCAGGTAGCCAAAATTCCGGATGATCGAGAGGGCTGCGTCCCGGGCGCGTTTTCCGCAACCCGCGGCCCTGTGCGGCAGACCGCTCCACTCCGGCTTGAGCAACCCGGCCCGAATCAGAGCCAGACGCCGCGCGGCCTTGGTCGAGATCGTCTCCATCGATGGAATCTGGATCCGCTACTGTTGCCCCTTGTGGCCCGCACGAATAATGCCCATCATCCGAAGATTGATCCAGACGAATCGCCAGAGTTGATAAGGCAGGAAGGTGCGCAAGAAGCGCGTGATGCCGGTCGGTTTTGTGGCGTAGAAGGAACGCCTGAGGTGCTCGGTGGCCGGGGCGTTGGAGGAATTGCTGTGTTGATTGGACATCATTACTCCGGAATCAGGCTCCAGCCGGGACGGAGCCTGGCCTTGTGCAGGAAGAGATGGTGCAGCATGATCTTGATCCAGTGGCCTGCGAGGCCGATTTCGCCGAAGGTCTTGTCGATGTCCCGGCCGTACTCCGGATAGGTTTCGAAATCAGGGACTACGGGAAAGACGGTCATCGAAGCGGCGGTTCCGGTGAAGGGGTTGGCCCCCGCCGAGGCAACACATGCGGCGCCCATTTCGGCCATTGAGGCGGACCGGGTTGGTTTCTCGGCGCCGCGAACCATGTCAACCACGCTGCGGGCAACCGCTTTTCCGATCGTCGCGGAGGGCATGCCGGTCCGGGGAGGCGTCGGTCCGATCGGCGTGCCGTTCGGGCTCGTGCGGGGTCGGGAAATCGCGTGCGGCGGAGCGAAGGCGATGCCGACGGCGAAGATATTGCCGTAGGTCGGATTCTGGTAGGTCCGCGGCCAATCGGCGGCTCGCCACTCTTCATAAGGCTTCGGCTGATAGTCGGCATCACCCCGCATGAAGCCGTTGGGTGCAAAAAGTGTTTCGGTGATGTCGGCGCCGTCCTGACCGAATGCCTTGAGTCCGACCCCTGAGAACGGGGGCAGCAGCATGGCGAAGTCGAAGGCCTGATCCCGTTGATCACCGTCGAGCGTCTCATACGAAATTCTGCCCTGATCAACCTCCTGCACATGGGCACGGGTGATCCAGTCGAGGCCGCGTTCGGCGAACAGGCTCTCGGTGAAGATCTTCGAGGGCGTGATGTAGCCGCCGCGCTTGATGTGCATGCCGCCCATGCCGAAATCGCCCAGTTCGTACTCGTTGGAGATCCAGATGACTTCGGCTTTGTCCCGGACCTTGCGGGCCCTGAGCTCGAACTCGAGATTGACGATGTACTCGAACGCGGCGCCCTGGCAGGTGCAGTTTCCGTGACCGGTGCCGACGAGAAAACGCTGCCGCTCTCCCCGCTTCATGCGTTCAACTGATGCATCCAGGGCGGCGGCGGCCTCGGTGGCGTGGGATGGTGTGCAGACCGAGAAACTATGGCCGCCGGGGCCCAGGCCGGACGTCGCTTCGAACTTGAGCTTGGGTCCGGTCGCATTGATCAGGAAGTCGTAGGGGATTTTGGTCAACGCGCCCTCTGATCCCGAAGCCGTGCTCTCGGCCACGACGTAGGCTTGCGGATCTTCGGCGTTACCTTCGGGGTGGATCGAGACCGCCTTGGCCTGATGGAACTCGATGCCGTTGCGCTGATACACGGGGGCCAGCGGAAAAACCACGGTTTGAGGTTTCAAGAGACCGACGCCGACCCAGATATTGGACGGGATCCAGTTGTAGTCCGCCAACGGGGATACGACGACGACTTCGTGATCATTGCCCAGCCACTTGCGCACGAAACTCGCGGTAGTGTGGCCGGAGACCCCTGCGCCCAAGATGATGATGCGACTCATTGTTCAAAGCTAAGGCGTGAGGCGGCAAAATGCACGCCGCATCGCGGCGAGGGGTCAACACAGAAGATTGAACCACGAAGGCCCAAAGAGCACAAAGAAAGTGATGTAAATAAAACCCTTAGTGACCTTTGTGTCTTTGTGGTTCAAATATCTTCGTTTCGGCGGCGCCTCTTTTTGTGCTTTTTCGTGCCTTTTGGTGGCTTCTCTTCTTGTGGCTTTTTGTAAAAGGCTCAGCTGGTAGCTGAGGCGCTTGCAAAAACTCGGGAATCGCCAAAAAAGCAGAAAAGCAGTTTGTTGGGACTGCCTGTGGGAGCGCGGACGTCCACGTCCGCATCGTGACGATCGGGTTTTTGCAAAAGG
>JBDLIO010000127.1:0-6533 GCA_039714865.1 Acidobacteriota bacterium
CGCAGTCGAGGGGGCAGGAGCGAAGCAGGTCGCCGTCGATTCCAAGTTCCCCGAATTCATTGACGATGACGGCAATCCGCTGTGGAACGCTGATGTCAGTGGCCCTGAACCCGTGCTGAACTCAAAAATCGACGAAAGCCCCCACACCGTCCCGCAGGTGCTCGACATCGTCGATGCCACCTCGCCTGCATACAACCAACGGGCAGCGGTGGCGATGAATGACGACCATCTCAAGGTCGATGGCGGCCTTGAGTGTTCCGCCTGCCATGCCGCCTGGGTTCCCAACTGCTTCGGCTGCCACTTCGAACGGGACGAAAGGGTGATGGGTCAGAATCTGGTGACCCGCGAGTGGGAGACGGGGAAGGTGACGACCAACAACAAGGTCTTCGAAGTCATGCGTCCTTTTTTCGTCGGTCCCAACAAGGACGGCCGGATCAGCCCCTACATCGTCGGCTGCGAACCGATTGCCGACGTGACGGCGCCTGACGGCTCCAAGATCCTGGACTTCAAGATGCCGGAGACCGTCAACCAGAAAAGCGGTCTGGCCCTGCAGCCGGTCCAACCCCACACAATGAGGTCGGTCGGGGAGGTGCGGCAGTGCGTCGAATGCCACCGATCGCCGCCGTCGCTCGGTCTCGGCACCGGAAACTATGCCGTGGCCAGAAAGCACGCCTACGCGGCTGCGTCGGACGGCATCCGGGTGTTCGACCGGTGGGCTGATCCGACGAACCCTGTCCCCCTGGGTACGCTGGAGATCGCCGAACCACAGGGGATGGCCGTGATTCCCGACATCATCGAGGGAACGGCGGACTGGCTGATCGCTGCATCTCAGACCGAAGGACTGGCGGTTTTTGACCTGAGAGGAGGACTGCCCGGCGGTCCGGCGGCGACCATTCCAGGCATCGCCGCTCTCGACGTCAGTTACGCGGCGCGTTACCTCTACGTTGTGGAGGAGGCGTTCGGTATCCGAATCTTCGACCTCGAGACCCCGGCGGCGCCGATCGAGGTGGCGTCGTTGGCCGTGCCGGGCGCCGTCAGGGCCGTACCCTGGGGCATCAATCTCTTCGTTGCGGCGGGTCTCAACGGGCTGGTGATCATCGACATCACCGATCATCTCAATCCGACTGTCGTCTCGACCGTGGGGGGAATCCAGGCGGAAGATGTCGTGCTCTACGCCCACTATCAGATGGGCACGGAATTTGCGGCAAGGGCCTACGTGGCCGACCCCTCGTGGGGCGTGCGTGTCATCGATTTGCTGCCTGAGATCTCCCAGGCGCGGTTGCGAAGGGGAATCGAGTTGCCGGATGCACAGGGGGTGGACACCTATTCACGCTACGTCCCGGCCCAGGGCTCGACGCCTTCGCGGGAACACGATTATCTCTACGTTGCTGCAGGCGCCTCGGGGCTCCACATCTTCGACATTACCCGGCCCAACCAGATCACGGCGGCTTCCGCATTGACCGGCCTCGGCGGCGAGGTTGTTCATGTCAACGTCTCAAGCCAGTTGGCGCCTCCCGGTGTCGACGATTACGCGGTGTTGGCCAACTCCTCAGAGGGTCTTCAAGTGGTCGATGTGACCGATCCGACTGCGCCGACGTTGGTCGATGAGGCCGACGTGCCGGAGGCCGGACGGGTTTGGGTCGACGTGCAGCCGCTGGACCGGTTCATGGACGAGCAGGGCCGAGAGCTGAAGGAGAATTCCCACCCGTTCGTTGAGCCGAGGGGCCGCGAGGATATCGTTTCACAACTGGGTGCCGACCTCGAAGGCGCGCTCTTTTATGGGTGCTGCCTGCCGGATGGCAGCTGTGAAGATCTGCTCTTGGACGAGTGCCTGGCGGCAGGGGGAGTGCCCGGTGAGTTCGGCCTGACGTGTGAGGACGACTCCGACTCGGACGGCGTTTTGGACCCCTGCGACAACTGCCCGTGGACCTGGAACCCCGATCAGACGGATTCCGACGGTGACGGCGTCGGCGACGCCTGTTCCGGTGGCGCGCAACCGGTCCCGGCCGCGATTCCGGGCATCTCGCCGTGGGGAGCGCTGCTGTTGAGCCTGCTGATGCTTGTGGCGGGATGGTTCGTGATTCGAAGGAGGGGTTGAGCATGAGTAAGAGTAATTTCAAACCATATGTTTCTGCGGAGACGTCGATGCCGGAGTTGACGTTCAAGGCATTGGCGCTCGGAGTGGTGATGGCAGTTGTGCTGGGCGCCGCCAACGCGTACCTCGGCATGAAGGTCGGTCTGACGGTGGCTGCGACGTTCCCGGCTGCGGTCGTCGCGATGGCGGCTATGCGGATCTTTCGCGGCAACATCCTCGAGGAGAACCTTGCCCGGACCACCGCCTCGGTTGGAGAGTCGCTGGTGGCAGGGGCGATCTTCACGATTCCGGCGTTCCTCATCGCCGGTGCGTGGTCGGAGTTCAATCTCCGCGATGCGATGCTGATCATGGGCATCGGTGGTGTGCTGGGTGTGCTGTTCGTCATCGTCCTCCGGCGGCCACTGGTCGTTGAGGCTGACCTGCCCTTTCCCGAGAGCGTCGCCGCGTCCGAGATCGTCAAGGCAGGCCAAAAGGGCCAGACCGGCGCCGGACTGGTGTTCGGGGCGATGGGGATTGCGGCGGTCTGGGAATTCCTGAAGAACGACGCCGGCCTCCAGATCATGCGGGACAAGGCTTCGGCGTTCCTGCACTTCCCCCGCTCGGCGATCGAGGTTCTGGGAAACAAGCTGGAGTATGGCGGCGGAATGTTCTTATCGACTCCGGAGGCGTCGCCGATGGTGATGGGTGTCGGGTTCATCGTGGGCCTTCGGATCTCGGCAGTTCTGTTTTGTGGCGCCATTCTCGGTTGGCTGGTGCTGGTGCCGTTGGCGATTTTCCTCAACCCCGATCTGGCCGCCGTCGGTGCAGAACAGGGATGGCAGACACTGGCCTTCGAAATCTGGTTCCGGCAGATCAGGCCGTTGGCAGTGGGGACGATGATCGTTTCGGCCTTTTACACGCTCTACAACCTCCGCGGTCCATTGCTCAACGGGATCTCGAAGGCGCTTGCGGCCATCGGTGCAGGGGGCGACGGGGAAGCCGTACCGCGAACGGAACGTGATCTCAACCTCAAGTGGGTTTTCATCGCGATCGGGGTGATGGCTGTTCCGATGTTCTTGCTCTACAGGTACTTTTCGGCATCGACGCCGGGGGCGCTGGTGCTGACGGTCGTCATGTTGGTCCTGGGCTTTCTCTTTGCCGCCGTCGCCGGGTATCTGGTGGGCCTGGTCGGCAACTCCAACAACCCGATCTCCGGATTGACCCTGTCGGCACTGGTGATCGCCGCCTTGTTGATGGTCTTGATGCGGGTCGCCGGCGTTCACGGAGTCGCCGCAGTGCTGGGGGTTGCCGGCGTGGTCTGCTGTGCCGCAGGTGTTGCGGGCGACATGATGCAGGACTTCAAGGTCGGACACATCCTCGGAGGGACGCCCTGGAGGATGCAGATGGGCGAGATCGTCGGTGTCGTGGCGGCGGCGATCGTGCTGCCGGTGCTGCTGATGGTCCTCAACCAGGCCTACACCATCGGTTCGGCCGAACTGCCGGCGCCGCAGGCCGGGCTGATGGCCCTGATGGCCCAGGGCATCGTCGGCGGTGAGATGGCCTGGGCTCTGGTGATCGTCGGCATGCTTCTCGGCGTTGCACTGATTTTGATCGAGGCGCCGGCGCCGATGCTGATTGCGGTTGGCATGTACCTGCCGTTCTCGACGACCTCGGCCGTCTTCGTGGGCGGCATCCTGCGTGCAATCCTGGATTGGTTTCTCGGGCGCCGGAAGGCCGATGACGAGACCAAGACCAAGGCCGAGAACTCGGGCATTCTGGTGGCCTCCGGGCTGATAGCCGGGCAGTCGCTGATGGCGGTCATGCTGGCCTTCGTCGTCCTGTATGAGCAGGGGGTCATGAAACTGCCGGGGGGTCAGCACCTGCTGCCGCACTTCTTCGAGGATTTCGGTTTCCTGCGCTTGGGGTTAGGTTTTTCGGTCTACCCGCTGCTCCTGCTGCTGCTGGTCTGGCTGCCGTTGAGACGGTCGAAGAGAATCTGAAGGTGCGGCCGGGGCTCGGTCGGTACCGCGAATCACATTCGCATACTTGAGAAAGTGTTAGAGTGTCGGAAATCTCTCGCCCTGGAGTGTGTGATGCGTCGTTGTCTTTTCTCAGCCGGTTGTCTTTTGTTATTGCTCCAGTTTCCGGTCGGGGCGGCGCCCCCCGACGATCTGGTCCTGGTTCCCTTGATTTCGGGACTGAATTCTCCGGTGGCCGTGCGCCATGCCGGGGATGGCAGCGGCCGTCTCTTCATCGTCGAGCAGGCGGGAATCATCCGAATCTGGGATGGTTCCGAGATGCTGCCGACGCCGTTCCTCAACATCACCGCGATTGTCGAAAGCGGTGGTGAACAGGGGTTGCTTGGCCTGGCTTTTCATCCAGACTACTCAAGCAATGGTTACTTCTACGTCAACTACACCTACGACCCAGGAGCGGGGCTCGACCGAACGCGGGTGGCCCGGTACAGCGTCTCTGCCGGTAACCCGGATGTGGCCGATACGGCGGAGACCGTGCTGTTGGAGATCGAGCAGGATTTTTCCAACCACAACGGCGGGGACATCCACTTCGGTCCGGACGGCTACCTTTACATCGGCATGGGTGATGGCGGCTCGGGCGGCGACCCCAACGACAGGGCCCAGGATCGCACGCAACTGCTGGGCAAGATGCTGCGTATCGACGTCGACGGCGCCGCCCACAGGATGCGGGGCGTGATCACAGGGTGCGGACTCGAAGCCAGCTACGGCATTCCGGTGGACAATCCCTTCGTCGGGGACGGCAACGCCTGTGACGAGATCTGGGCCTACGGCATGCGCAACCCGTGGCGCTTCAGTTTCGACCGTCATACGGGGGCCCTGTTCATCGGGGACGTCGGGCAGAACATGTGGGAAGAGATCGACCTTCAGCCGGCCTCAAGTTCAGGCGGTGAGAACTACGGTTGGCGGTGCTACGAAGGGACTCACGAATACAATCTGACTGACTGCAGCGGTCCGTACGTCGACCCGATCCTGGAGTACGAACACACGGGCGGACGGTGTTCGGTCACCGGCGGGTACGCCTATCGAGGCCACGGCATCGGCGGCTTCGACGGCACCTACATCTACGGAGACTACTGCACCGGCGAGATCTGGTTTGCAGTGCCCACGGGCGGCTGGTCGACGGTGCTTTGGGCGAATACGAGCTTCGGCATCAGCACCTTTGGTGAGGATGAGGAAGGCGAACTCTACGTCGCCGATCTCTTCGGCGGCACGGTGGCCCGATTCGAAAGCCCCTCAACAATTTTCGTCGATGGCTTTGAAAGCGGTGATATCTCGGGATGGTAAGGTTGCCTCAACTCCGGGTGAAACACCCTTCGCGATGGCGCACGGGGGTGCTGGTCAGTGTGCACGTCCTGATTCTGGCCCATATCGTGCACTGGCTCACAGCGGGAAAAACGATCGCCGGTCTCGAACCGTCGGAGGCAATGGAGTTCTCGAAACACGGGGTCGTCAATCTTGGATTGATCCTGTTGGTGGGAGCGGCGTTGATCACCGCGGTGTTCGGACGATTTTTCTGCGGCTGGGGCTGCCACATCATTGCGATGCAGGACCTCTGCCGGTGGCTGTTGATCAAGGTTGGAATCAGGCCCAAACCCTTGCGGTCTCGGCTGCTCCGGTGGGTTCCCGTCGCTGCTTTCCTTTACATGTTTGTCTGGCCGGTCGTCTATCGCCTGGGCGCCGGCCGTGTCTTTCCGCCGGTGACGACGGCCATGACGACCTCGAATCTCTGGGCTTCGATGCCGGGCTGGGTCATCGGCAGTCTGACCATCTTCATCTGCGGTTTCGCCATCGTATACGTTCTGGGCGCCAAGGGTTTTTGCACCTACGCCTGCCCCTACGGCGCCCTCTTCGGTGCTGCCGACCGGTTGGCGCCCTTGAGGGTCCGCGTGAACGACGATTGCGATCAATGTGCCCGTTGTACTGCGGCGTGCACTTCGAATGTCCGGGTGCACGAGCAGGTCCGGGACTTTGCCATGGTCCGGGACTCCGGCTGTATGAAGTGCCTGGATTGTGTGGCGGCCTGTCCCAACGACGCCCTCTTTGTCGGGCTGGGCCGGCCGGCCCTTGGTGCGAAACCTCGAGTAGAGGGGCCGCCCGCAGGTCGCCCCTGGAATGTCAGCTGGATGGAAGAAATCGTACTGGCTTCGGCATTCGTGCTGGCCTTTGCGACCTTTCGCGGCCTGTATGGGTGGATTCCTTTCCTTCTGACGCTGGGCCTCAGCGGGATTCTGGCCTTCCTCAGTCTGGCCACGGTCCGGCTGGGGGGGGATCGAAATCTGAGATTCGGCGCCGCTCGGCTCAAACGAGACGGGCGCGTGACCTCGGCCGGTTGGGTGTTCGCCTCCATGATGATCGTGGTGGGGTTTCTTTGGGCTCATAGCGCTCTGGTCCGTTTTCACGAGGCCAGGGGTGAGGCGGCGTTT
>JBDLIO010000128.1:0-6520 GCA_039714865.1 Acidobacteriota bacterium
ACGGCGTACTCTCCCCGAGCCCACCTCGGCTGAGACAGAGTCGACATGACGCTGACGTGGTCTGGCGGATCAATTCGGCACACCTCGGAAAGAAAAACCTTCGGTGAATACTCGGTCCCGTTCCACATGACGGTCTCAGGCGGACGGCCCATCGTGGCGTCCAACATTCGGCGGACCATCGCCACGATCGCTTCTTCGTCCCAGAAGTTCGAAGCCTTGCACCACCCGAGGAACGAGTTGACCTTTTCGAGCATCAGATCGTGATTGAAGCGCAGATCATCACCGATCACCCCTTCGTAGACCGCGCGCGGCACGATCCCGTGCTCGGCGAATACTCGCAACATGGCGCCGGATTGTGAACCGTGGTCAACCAGGCTCTCACCCCGTGATGCAACGAATCCCCTGGCCTTGGCGACGAATTCCCAATAGGCCGTCCACATCTCCGAGAGCTTGATATCCTCGCCATGAAGTCGATGAATTTCCGACTCCATGTACGAGGTCACAGAGAAGCTCCAGCATGCCCCCGTCAGGTACTGGGGAGTCGGAGGAAAGTGCCACACTCGGGTCGTAAACACGTCAGGGGCCTCAGGTTTTTCGATACCCGACAGATCGAAACGGAGTTTTTGAGCCGGCTCTGTCCTGGCCTCCTCGGCTTCCCGATAGGCTGCGAGAATCTCGTCCGTCCTGGCCTTGGCCGCTTCGAGCAATGCCTCGTTGGCCGCCTCCAATTCGTCGATCACCGGATACTCCGCCCTGTCGACGTAGACCACCTCATCCCGTTGCGGTTCGTCCGCACCGCCGACAGCAACCATCGCCAGACCGATCACCACCACCAACGACACTGAAATCACCAAACGCATACCGCCTCCATTCCGACCGATATCTTAACCCGCATTCCAAAGAAGGACTATGGTCGATGGGTACGTATTCAACCGGATCGCGGCCGAGTGTCGGGAACGAGACAGGGATTTCCCCTCTTTTGCAATTCACGAGTGACCAAAAAAACCGCCCCGGCGTCGGCCCGGGGCGGCGGAGTTCCAATTTGTTGGTGAGCGTTATCCGTCCTGGCGCGTCCCCTCGACAGCCTTGGTCTCACGGAGGTTCTGCACAGCTTCGAAGCCCACCAGAACCAGAGGCACGATCTCCAGGGCCGAGAACACGGCGCCCCACGCCAGGACGCCGGTCGGCGTTCCTGCAAAATAGAGGTGGTGCATCGTTCCGATGATGCCGCCGGTCAGGTAGATCGTGCTGGAGAAGATCGCCGCCTTGCCCGCGGTCGCCGCTCTCACCAGCCCCATCCGGGCGAAGAGGCGAAGCATCGGCCCGCTCTCCTTGTCACTCTTCAAGGCCGGCAGGAGAGCCCTCGGCAAATCCACGATTGCCGACATCATGGTCGGCCCGGAGGGGCGCGTGCCGCTGGGTATTTCTACCCTTCCTGTCCTTCCTACACCGGCAAAGTAAAGCGGCCGGATTGCGCCGGATCTTCCCGAAAGCCCACCTTACGGAGAAACCGCTGGTGAGCCGGCACCCCTGATTCGGCCGTAAACGACCGAAAACCGCAGGCCCTGAGCCGTGCGTGCGACGACGAGTAGACGAATCGCGCATTCTTGAAGTCCCGGTAATCCGGCACGACATAGTCCAGCCGAACTTCCGCAACACCGTCCCCTCCGTCCTCACAGACGAAGACCCCGACCGGGACCATGTTGCGCAGGTTCAAACGGATTTCGGGATTTTTCAGCTCCTCGAGCGAGAACTCCGGGAAGAACCGGGCGATGTCATCGGACCAGAAGGCCAGGAACTCCTTGAGGAAGGCCGAATCCGAAGTCACTTCAAAAAACGAGAATATGTCCTTCTTTCGGCTCAGGAGGATCAGGTAGACGATATCGACCGCCGCGATGAAACTGTTCAATACAACCACCGGCCACGCCTGGATCAACAGGCCATAGGCCGCAAAGGTCGAAGCGCCGACCAGGTTGATCCACCTCAATCGCCAAATATTGTTCATCATCAGGGACATCGCCACCAACGCCGACCCGACATATCCGACCCATTGAACCATGTCCATCGCTCTCCTCCAGCTTCAGCATAAATGACAACAGGGCAAGCCTCGAGTTTCTTTCCGGTGAAATACTCGATCTTGGGGAATTGTTTTCGCGATTGAGACGTTTTCTCAAGTGTGGGCCGCCCCCACACGACAAATCTGGAGGAAACACCATGAGCCGACACGAAGTCCCTTCCCTGCCCTACGCATACGATGCCCTCGAACCTCACATCGACGCCCGAACGATGGAGATCCACCACGGCAAGCACCACGCCGGGTATGTCAACAACCTCAACGCGGCCCTCGAAAAGGCCCCTGAGTTGGCCGGCACATCGCTCGAGGATCTGCTCCGAAACCTGGCCGGCGTGCCCGAGTCGATCCGCACCGCGGTTCGCAACAATGGAGGCGGTCATGCCAATCATTCATTCTTCTGGCCGCTGATGAGCGGCGACGGCGGCGGGAACCCCGTCGGCGCCCTGGCAGGCGCTATCGACAGCGCCTTTGGATCCTTCGATGCCTTCAAACAGGAATTCGGAACCGCTGCTGCAACCCGATTCGGTTCCGGTTGGGCCTGGCTTTCACTCGACGGTTCCGGCCGACTCGTCGTTCATTCGACCGCCAACCAGGACAATCCACTTTCCGAAGGCCTTCGACCGGTCGTCGGCCTGGACGTTTGGGAACACGCCTACTACCTCAATTACCAGAACCGCCGTCCGGACTATGTCGGCGCATGGTGGAACGTCGTCAACTGGGAGCAGGCGGAGGTCAATTTCCAGCGTGCTCGTTAGTCACTCATCCATTGAGCCCGGGTATTCTTCGTCGTGACCGGAACGACGTTGGCTTTTCCTACTCCATATGCGGCCTGACTCCCTGGAGCGTTTGAAGGGCACGATGATCTCTTGCACAGTGGGATCACGAGTGACCTCGGGCACTCGGTAATCACGGTTGGTTCGGCATCGATCGCCCGGACTGCGCTAGTATTCGTCCTCATGACTGGGGACGACAATCGTGCTCTCGTTCGAGCTTGCGTCAAGGGAGATCCCGAAGGGTGGGATACATTCCTTGATCGATACGGTCGTCTGATCTGGTCGGTGGCATTGCGGTCCGGCGCCAACCCCACAGAGGCAGAGGAGATTTTTCAGCGAACGTGGGTGGCCGTCGTTGAAGGCATCGGGCGCCTTAAGGACCCAAAACGTGTGCAGAGTTGGTTGGCAAGTACGACCAGGCACCAGACCTGGCAACTTTTTGATGAGCATCGCCGGTCCCGACGTTTCGATTCCCTCGAAGCTGCTCAGGACCAAGGGGACGAGTCCGGTATCGACGCTCTACAGGAACACAATCTCCTGGCCATCGAGGCCGGTGAAGCGGCTCACCAGGCTCTTGCCGAAATGGACGACCGCTGTCGGGAGTTGCTGATTCATCTCTTCTTGGCGGACCCTCCTCTCGACTATCAAGAGATCTCCCGGCGTACCGGACTCGCCATAGGGTCGATCGGACCAATCCGAGCCCGATGTCTGAATCGATTGCGGGTTGTCTTTTCCAAGCTGTATCAACCGGACACCGAGCACGACACATGAGGTGGTGGTAATGATGACGACCTCGACCGAAAGCCTGGCCCTCGCAATTGCCGAGGGGCGAGCCACGCCCGAAGAATCCGCTCAGGCAGAATGCGACCCCAAGCTCGGCGCATTGGTCACCGGATTTCGAAAGCTGCTCGGCGCCCTGGACGATGCACGTACGACTGCCGATGTTCCCCCGGCACTGATGCACTGGGCTCGGGCCTGGGCCCATGAAGCGACGGAACGCCCTCAAACATTCGTCTCACGCATTCTGGGGATTCTCGCCTATGGAGCACCGCAGCTTGCGGCGGTTCGAGGCATGACACTGGGTGGCTCGGCAGTCCTTTACGGCGATGACGACCACCAATTGGATATCAGGCTCGAACCTCAGCATGACGGCACCTGCCGCGTCAGAGGCCAGGTCGTCCCGACTGCAAATACGGGCGATTCAGACTCCGGGCCATGGACCGTTCGTTTGGTCGGATTCGATGGCGCCGTGATGGGCACCCGTTCCGATGAGATTGGAGATTTCCGATTCGACGCCCTTCCGGACGTCAAGAGCCTTTCTCTGATCGCTGAGCGCGGATCCAAGCGACTGATTGTCCCGCGGCTGGTAACGCCTATGGACGAGGTCGAGGCTGAGGGGACTCAGACGGGCGATCACCGGTGAAACCTCCGGCAAACGATACGATACCCCCCGTTGCGGGACCTGAGGCCGAGAACATCCGCGCCCTCGGTGAAGAGCTGCGAAGCCAGGCGGAGTACACCGCCCGGCACAATCCCCAAGCGCTTACAGCGCTTTTCCGGAAACTACGGCAAACCTCCGACACCAACCCGAACTTCAAGCCATGGTCCTTGTGGATCGAGGGTGGAACCCAACACCTGAGAGGACATACAGCCGAAGCCTCAGACCTGCTCAAGAGTGCTGCCTGTCTGTTTCGAAGATCCGGAGACCATCACACCGCGGCCCGGGTCGATCTGGCTGGCATGGACGTCCTTGCCTGCATGGGCCGTCACCGCGCTGCAAGGCGCTTGGGCAAACGGGCTCTGCAGACATTCGAACAGGCTCGGGACACTCCCCGGACGGTTTCGGCCCTTCTGAACCTCGGTGGTCTCGAAGAGGCCCAAGACCAATTCCACAAGGCGCTCGAATTCTGGCGAAGGGCCCAACGAATCGTCTGCAAAGAGGATCAACTTCGCCGAGGCCTGCTGGCGACCAGCCTCGGCGCCGGCTACCAGGCCCTTGGTCGGTTTCCCCTGGCCGAAGACCGGTATCAGGAAGCGATCACTCAACTCGAGGCCGTGGATGCGACAGCAACATGCCTCCTGCCCAAGCTCGGCCTGGCCGAAATCCTGGCACTTCGTGGAGATCTGGGCCAGGCGCTCGGCCGGATCGTTGACGCCGAGGTTCAGGCGGAGTCGATCTCCGATGAGAACCTCCTCGCCGAAGCTCGCCTGTTGCGGCTTCGCATTGAACTGTGGCTCGGCCATTCGGAACGCACCGCTGAGGCGGCCGCAGAAATGCAGCAACGATGTTTGAATCACGGCCGGCCAGACGATGCCGCCCGTTTCATGGCCCTCCACGCCCTGGCCGTTGCCTCCGGAGCCAGGGGAGAACTCCAACGATTATCAGAAGCGGCCGAACGCTCGCTGAGTACATCCATCGGCCCCAAGGCGGCAGCGGCATTTCGTGTCGACATGGCCTCATCCCCGGCCAAGCTGATTTCAACCCGCCTCTCCCGAGACGCCGGAATTCTGCAACGTGCAGGGCACAACATCGCCGCCGACCGGGCGAGAGCAGCAGCTGCCGAGGCCGCACTGTCAGAGGGAAAGACAACCAAGGCACGGCGCCTGTGCGGGCAGATACTCGCCAGGCGTTCGGTGTCGGTCTGGCCCCGTGTTCGAGCATTGCGATTGTTGTCTGAAATTGAAGAGGAACAGAACCCGGCCGCGGCCTTGAAGTACACACGACGGGTGATCGCCGCGGTTGAGTCGATACGGGGTCGGTTGGCATCCGAGCAAGATCGAACCGCATTCGCCGCCCAAGCCTCCCAGGATTACGAAAGACTTGTTTTGTTGTTGCTGGCCCGAGGCGACTCCCGGTCTCGGCGGCAGGCGTTCGAGGCTGTTGCGCGGGTCAAGTCACGGAGTCTGGTGGAAGCCATCGACCATCGTTTGGACCTCGACTGGGGAGGACAACCCGAATTGAGCCGACGCTGGAACCAGCTCCGCAGGGAACTGACCACGATGCTGGCGGCCCTGAACGGCCGAGAAAGCGGCAGCGACCGGTACTCCGAGGTCGCTGTTGAGAAACGGGTTCGACTGGTGGCCAGAGAACTCGAAAATGTCGAAATCGAGGTTGCCCGGAACTCACCCACCCTGGCAGATGCCCTCGGCTATCATTCTTCACCTCCCCTCCGGTCCAAGTTCGAGACCGGGGAAGTTTTCCTCGAGATTTTCATCGCCGGAGAGGATCTGGTGATCTTCTGCCTTGATGACAGAGGAATGCAGGTCCACAGAGAGAACGGCGTTCGGCAGCGATGCGTCGAGTTGATTGACGAAATCCGCTTTCAGGTCTCCAAGGCAATCTACGGACGCCAGTTGCTGGAGAACGCCGGCCAGATCCTCGTTGACCAGGTCCGGGCGAAATTGGCCGAATTGGGCGAGTTGATTCTTGCTCCGGTGGTTCGAAACAAGAACCCAACCCGACTTTGGATCGCTCCTCATGGTGATCTGCATCATATCCCCATGGCCGCGCTGGAAATCCATGGCGAACCAATCCTGGCTCGGTGCCCGGTTGCCGTCGTGCCGAGTTCTGGTGTGCTGGCTCGCCTGCTCTCGCGTCCGCAGCGCATACCGCAGCGGCTCGCGGTAGCCGGCGCCGGCAGTGACCTCCTGCCGGAGATCGACAATGAGGTCA
>JBDLIO010000129.1:0-6519 GCA_039714865.1 Acidobacteriota bacterium
CGACCTGCTCGGCAAAGGACAGCAACCGAACCGCATCGACCAGACTGTCCTCGTCCGACCTTTCGGCCGGGATGACAAAAACACCCTCAGGCGCCGTCCCATCGGGCACATCACCGTCCTTGACACCGAAGACAACGATCAGGGGGACCTCCAACCCCGTCGCCGTCAACCGGGACTGCAACTCATAACCACCAACCTGGGGCATGCGCACGTCAATCAACACCAACCGCGGGTTTGAGCCGACGGCGTTGCGCAGGACCTCCTCAGGACGCCGAACCGCAAGGGCTTCGAAACCGGCGTTGAAGAGTGCCGCCGCGAGTCTTTGGCCCGTTTCCCGGTCCGGATGAGCAATCAATATCGTCTTGGAAATATTCACGAGACCTCCATCGCCAAGGTCCTGCCACCATGCATCTCACCCTCCAGGGCCGAGGACACGGAACGTCTCCCAGTTGTATCGAGGACCGGTTCGGCAGACAAGCCGCAGTGTGGCATTGGGAGCTGTCAGCTGTCAGCTGTCAATCTAGAGTTTGGCCTCGAGGGTGTCGCAGACGATGTCGATCACCTTGAGCCGGGCGTACTTCTTGGAGTTGGCCTCGATCAGGTGCCAGGGGGCGATGACGGTGGAAGTCCTTTCGACCATCTCGTGGACCGCCTGCTCGTAGTCCGGCCACTTTTCACGGTTCCGCCAATCCTCGTCGGTCAGCTTCCATGCCTTGAACGGGATGTCCTTGCGCCGTTCGAAACGGGCCAGTTGTTCCTCGGGCGTAATGTGCATCCAGAACTTGGCGATAACGATGCCCGATTCGGTCAACTGGCGCTCGAAATCGTTGATCTCGGTGAAGGCGCGGCGCCACTCGGCCTCGGTGGCAAAAGCTTCAACTCGTTCGACCAGGACTCTGCCGTACCATGAACGGTCATAAATCGTCACCCTTCCGGCACGCCCAAGATGCCGCCAGAATCGCCACAGGTAATTGCGAGCATGCTCTTCGTCGGTCGGCGCAGCGATCGGGATCACCTGGTAGTCCCGGGCATCCATCGCGGCGGTCATGCGCCGGATCACACCGCCCTTCCCGGCGGCATCCCATCCCTCGAAGACCAGCACTATGGACCGCCTGCTTCCCCGAGCCGCCCGGTAGAGGGTGTTGAGCCTCGCCTGGGCTTCGGGCAGCTGCTCGTCATAAGCCTTGCCCGAGACACTCTTGTCCATGTCGAGACCGTCGAGAACCGTCCTCCTGCGGGCGCTCTTCAGTGCATCCGCCATCATGCCTTCATCGAGATCCGCCGCCAGACCGACATCGGCCCCGGCGCGCCGTTCCCCCATCCGTCGCCGGATGGCGTCCCTGAGAATCGAGGCCACCGTCAGCGACCGGTAGCGCGCGTCTTCTCCTTCGACGATCTTCCACGGCGCGAAGGGCTGGCTGGTCCGCATGATCAGATGTTCGGCCACCTCGACGAAACTGTCGTATTTTTCGTAGTGTTCCCAGTCCGTCGGTGTGACGCGCCAACTCTGGAGCGGATCGTTCTCAAGCGCGGTCAATCGACGTTTTTGTGCCTTCCGGCCCAGATGCATCCAGAACTTGAGGATCAAGGCGCCGTCATCTGCCAGGAGCTTCTCGAAACCCAGAATCTGATCCAGCCGGTCGTTGAAATCGCCGTCATCAATAGTCTGGTAGACACGCTCCAGGAGGGGACGCGAGTACCATGCGCTCAGGAACAGGCCGACCGTTCCCCGGGGCGGCAGATCGCGCCAGTATCGCCAGAACGGTGGGCGGTCCCGCTCCTCATCGGACAACTCCCCGTACGCGCGGGTTTCCATCCACCGGGGATCCATCCACTCGTTGAGCAGGTTTACCGTGGCGCCTTTGCCGGCGCCGTCGACTCCCGAGAACAGAACCAGAACCGGAAAATCCGCCTTGCGAAGCTGCTGCTGCAGCATGATCAACTCGGTGCGGAGTTCCGGCTCAACCTTGCGGTATTCGTCCTTGGAGACCTTGCGACCCAGTTCAGCGGTTTCGAACATCTCTCCCAGGATACTCAATCCGCCATCGATTGAGAATCAACGTGAGACGCAACCCCAACGGTCCTTCGAACCCTGTCCCCCTCTTGTACTCTTAAACTCTTTGACTCTTTGACCCTTTGACTCTCCCAACTGCTACCATAAGAACATGACCAGCCTGATCATCGCCGCCATTTCCCTCCTTCTGGTCGTCATCATCCGCGCCGGAAAATTTGACCGATGGGCGACGTTGACGCTGCCATTGGTCCTGACGGCCCTCGCCGCGATCATCCATTCCGCCGTTCTGTTCTTTGCCGACAATCCCTTCGTCCACAACTGGGCGAGGTTCGCCCTGGTCTTGGCCTTCGGCTTCCTTGCGGTACGAGCCGCCCTCCTCCTGCTCTTCGACTGGTTTCTCGAGCGCCGAATGGACCTCACCGTTCCCCAGTTGATTCGAGACGTCACCTCCCTGGTCGTCTACCTCACCCTCGGCGCGGTGCTCCTCCACACGATGGGCATCAAAGTCACCGGTCTGATCGCGACCTCGGCAGTTTTGACGGTCATCGTCGGTCTCGCCTTCCAGCAAACTCTGGGCAACCTCCTGGCCGGCCTGGCCCTCGCATGGGAACAGCGCCTGCCGACCGGGTCGTGGATCGATTTCAAAGACCAGGTCGTGCGCATCGAAGAATCGGGCTGGCGTTCGATTCTCCTGAGAACCAAGCTCGGCGACCGGATCCTGGTCCCGAACTCGGACATCGCAGCGGCCCAGGTCGTCATGCTCAGCGGCGGGGAAAGACCCGTCGCAGTTCCTGTTCATCTCGGCCTTTCCTATTCGCTCCCGCCTGACGAGGCAAAACGCATTCTCTTCGAGGTCGGAGCGGACGTTCCCCTCATCCTTGCCGACCCACCCCCCAAGATCTTGACGGTTGAATTCGCCGATTCTTCGATCGTGTACGAATGCCGGCTGTGGACACGGGCCCCCTGGCAGCGCAACGAAATCACCGACACCTTCCTGACTCGAGCCTTTGCCGCCCTTGCCCGACAGGGCCTGGAGATTCCCTTCCCCCAACTGACACTGCATCAGGCCCCCAAAAAGACGGTGACCGACCTCCACGATCGGCGGCTGCAAGGTCTGATTCAGGCCAGGCTGTTCGCCGGCCTGCCCGAGGAGGCACTGGAAACGGTCGCTCGAAATTGCACCCTCCAGCGCTTCGCAACCGGCGAAGCGGTGGTCCATCAGGGTGACGAGTCGTCCGCCCTGTTTGTCGTCATATCCGGAGAAGCGATTGTGCTGCGAGACGGCCGTGAGCTGTCCAGGGTCGGCCCCACCGAGATCTTTGGAGAAGGCGCCTTCATGACCGGTAATCCACGCGCAGCTACCGTGCGCGCGGGGCGAGATTCACTCGAGGTCCTGAAGATCAGCCAGAAGAGTCTGGGATCGCTGTGTGAACACCACCCCGAACTGACGGGAAAACTGGCGGAGCGGCTGGCGGAGCGAAAACTCGAAGGAGAGACGATGCGCGACGCCAGCGGCGCCCTCGTCAATCCCCAGGGGCTGGTGGCCCAAATTAAACGCACGCTTTCCCGATGGGTCGGCGGGTAATGTACCAGGAAATCAGGCTCTACGCCCACCGCGGGGCCTGCCTCAGTTGCCCCGAAAACAGCCTGGAAGCCTTTCGACTGGCGCTGGAAGACGGCGCAAACGCCCTGGAAATGGACGTGCACGCAACCTCGGACGGGCACTTCGTCGTTGCGCACGATGCCCACGGCGCCCGCCTCGCAGACGACGCCCGCCCGATCCGGTCCTTGAGCCTCGAACAGGTGCGAACCTGGCGTCTTGAAGGACACACACAGGTGCCAACCCTGGATGAGGTTCTCGAGACATTCCCCGGGACACCGATGAGCATCGACATCAAGCCGCGAAACACCTCGTTGGTTCCACCATTTCTCGATTGCCTCAGGCGAGGTGGCGCCGAAGACTCGGTGACGGTGGCCAGCTTTCACCACGCGGTCATGCTCGAAGTCCACCGTTCGGGGTGGACCGGCCGAACGGCCCTCAGCCGCCTGGAGGTCGGATGGTTGCGCCTTCTGTCCGAAAAATTGGCCGGACGTCTGATTCGGGGCCAATCCGCCCAGATTCCGACTTCGGCAGGACCTTTACGGTTGGACCGGCCGGCCTTCATCGACCGGTGTCGCCGGCTGGGCCTGAGGTCGGACTACTGGGTCGTCAATGACCCTGAAGAAGCTGACCGGTTGCTCGACCTGGGAGCCACCGGTCTGATGAGCGACGATCCCAAACGTATCGCCCCTGTCGTCGCCCGTCACCAATCCAGGAGAGACCGGTGAGCGTAGTCTGGCCAGCCAAGCCGGGAGCATTGGTCCCAAAACAGGGTCTCTTTACCCGAGCCCGTGCCCGATGCCTGTTCGGAAATGGCACTCATGGCTGAGCGCAGAAAATCACGCGGATGCGGCTGCTGCGGTGGATGTCCCGGCTGCCTTCTGATCCTTGCCTTGATCGTGTGGGCTTTGCTGTTCGCATGGCATGCCCACAAACCGCTGCCCGACGGCCTGAGGATGCAGAGTCCACCGATCGCCGTCCCCGCGTCCGACATCAACGTCCTGGCCGATGTGACGGCTGTCGACGGCCAGGGGCAGCCCGTGGTCACCCAGACGATCTTCGACCGAATGCTGGGCCGCATCGGTACCGCAGGCGAATTCGTGCTCGTGGACAGTTTCTTCTTCAGCGCCATCACCGGCAGCGACGGAGCGAGGCACCGGGAACTCTGCTCGGAACTGACCCAAGCCCTGATTTCTGCCAAGAGCCACAACCCCGACATGCCGGTGGTCGTGATCACCGACCCGATCAACACGATTTATGGCGGTCAAAAGCCGCTTCATTTCCGGGCCCTGAGGCAAGGCGGCGTCACGGTCATCATGACCGACCTGACACGACTCCGGGACTCCAATCCTGTGTACTCCGCATGGTGGCGTCTGGGCCCGCGCTGGTTCGGTAAACCAGCTCCGGGAGGCCTCCTCCCCAACCCCTTCAGCCCGGGAGGCCCACAGGTCGGCTTCCGTTCCTGGCTCTCGCTGCTCAATTTCAAGGCCAACCATCGAAAGGTCGTATTGACCGATGACGGCCGGGGCAACTGGGGCGTCATCGTCGGCTCCCTCAATGCCCACGACGGATCCTCGAATCACAGCAATCTTGCGGTTGAAGTCACCTCGACTGAGTTGGCCCGCCAGCTGTGGGCATCCGAGGCCGCCGTCATCACGATGTCCGGCGCTACCGTTCCACTTTCGCCGTTTCCGGATCCACGAACAACGACCGTAGACCCAGCCTGCAGGGTCAACCTCCTGACAGAAGGCGCCATTCGCGACGCCATCCTTGCGGACCTGGAGCACACCGGACCGGGCGACACCGTTGACGCCGCGTTCTTCTACCTCTCCCACCGGGGCATTCGCCGGGGCCTGATCGAGGCGGCCGAACGCGGGGCGGAGATCCGCCTGATCCTGGACCCCTCCAAAGACGCCTTCGGTCGAACGAAGAGTGGCGTCCCCAACCGCCAGGCGGCTCTGGGCCTGATGACTCACGGCCGAGGCCGGATCACCGTCCGCTGGTACGACACCCACGGCGAGCAGTTCCATCCCAAGGCCATCACCGTCCGCAGCCCCACCGAGAGCACGATCATCATGGGCTCCGCCAACATGACCCGCCGCAACCTCGACGACTACAACCTCGAAACCGACATCAGGCTCCAATGCCCCCGATCCAGCCCGCCGGACGCCGAACTCCAGCAGTGGTTCGATCGCCTGTGGTTCAACGAGGGGGTCCATGCCACCGTTGATTTCGAGGTTTTCGAGGATCGGTCACTGCTCCGACGAGTCCAAGCCGACTTCCAAGAACGGACGGGGATGGGGACCTTTTAGGAAGGACGAAGGATGAACGTCCAATACCAACGTTCAACGTTCAACTTTGAACGGGGTGAGCCGGAGCGCTCGTGATCGCAAAAAGAGATGGGGACACTCTTCTTCTGATCCCTTCTTCTGATCGTGCCTCCGCAAAACATTGCGGCGGGCTCCACCGTTGGCCGAGACTCTGTTGCTGAGGTGACCGCCGCAGGAGTGCCACTCTTCCCGAGGTCCGCATCGACTGCCGTATCGGGGAGTTCACGTGAGGACCACGGGAAAAGAGCGGCACCTCCCGTCCGAGAGGGGCCCTCTCTGGATCGAGCGTCGGCCTCGACTACGCCGGCAGACACGAGCGCCCAAAACGCCCAATCGGGACGTGCCGCTCTTAACATTGTCCCCAGGGTGACCTGCCTACCCGGACGTCGTTTCGGACAATGTTAAGGGGGGCAATCCACGGCCCTGACCTCAGCAATCGAGTGCTGGGCGTGAGCCGTAGGCCGCCGAGGGCTTTTCCTCAAGTGGCGAGAGCCCCCCTATTCCCGCACCACTGCCACTTGAGGAAAAGCCCGAGCGGGGGCGACCGGCGCCGGTTGGGCTTACGGTGCCCTCAA
>JBDLIO010000130.1:0-6512 GCA_039714865.1 Acidobacteriota bacterium
CCAGGGCACCGGTGAAAGGGCCCCGATCAACGGGTTCGAGGCCGGCAATCACCGACATCGCCGAGTGCTTCGGACACCCGGTGACCGATCCTCCCGGCACCATCACCGCGACAATGTCCTGCCACGGCGTCTCAGGCGAAACCGAGGCCGTCACTCGGGCTTCCCGGTGATGGATCCTCTCCCAGCTTCTCACTCGGCCCGGATCCTCGACCACGACCGACCCCGTCCGGGCAACCCGGCCGAGATCGTTGCGTTCGAGGTCGACGATCATCGCCAACTCGGCCCGCTCCTTGGGGTCGGTCTGCAACTGCCGGATCAGACACTGATCCTCTTCGGGGGTCGATCCTCGCGGCCGGGTTCCCTTGATCGGTCTGGTCTCCAGGCGCCCATGGCAACGACTGACGAGGAGTTCCATCGAAGCGCACACCAACTCGCCGGACCGCTCGCCGTCCCACGAAAATGCACTCAGGTATTCCGGCACGGCAGGACCGACCGCAACCGCATCGAAAAGCCTCTGGAGACCGCCATGCCATCGATTGACCGTGAAGCGTCGACAGAGATTGACCTGGTAGACAGTCCCGTCGGCGATATGGTCCTTGATCCTTTGCACCCCCTCCTTGAATCGTTCCTCGCCCAGACTGGAACTCAGCCGGGCTTCGGAACGTGCATCCCCCGGGCGGAGAGGGAACTGGTGGCCTACACTCTCTGGTTCCAGCAGCAGAAGGCCGGAGAGCGTGTCATGGGGATCCGGGCACACCGGAAGATTGCCGCCCAACCGGGCGCAGGCCCGATAGCCGATCCACCCGACAGCCCACGGCGCCTGATCCCTGACTCTTCGTGCCGGCCACAGTTCCTCGACAGCCTCGCCAAAGGTCGGCCACCGGTCCACAGGGCGACCGTCTTCGAGCAATTCCCAAGCCCCGGGCCGGCCCTCAAGGCGTCGCCGAGCCCTCCAGCCCCCTCGCCACTGTCCCCAGCCAGGGCCCGCGAGATCGGCGAAGCCGCCGGACTCAGGCAGCTTTAGGGCCGCCACCCATCGACCGGGACCGGGAAACCAAGGGTCCCGTCCTCGCGGCGCTCCGATACCCAAATATCAAGATTCGGTTCGCCGGCTTCGAGCTGTGTGATCGTCAGAAACACCCACCGGCCGTCGTCGGTCGGCGCTGCTTCGGAGAAAAGAACCCGGTGCGGCCAATCCAGATACACCGGCTGCACCATGCCACCCATGAACAGCAACTGCCGGTCACCCCGAGCAAAGAAGAGCTCGTTGTCCGGCCCGACCCGAGGACCCCACTCGCTGCCGATGGTATTGATCCTGGGTTCGAGCGCCATCGCTTCGTCGCTCTCGCTGGGATTCAACAGAAAGAGGTCGCTTTGGTTGGCGCCCTGGCGGGTGGTTACGAACAGGACTTTGGTCCGGCTCCCGGCGAGGTAGACCGGGTCGAAGCTGTCGCCCTCACCCAGACTTTCCAGCGCCTCAACCGGTCCCCATGTCTTACCACGATCCTGCCTTTGGGATCGTCCGGCCCACGGCCTCTCACCCGCATCGGAGCGAACGGTCACGAGGCAGACCGTCTCTGAGGGGTCGACCCAGCTGACGCTCACCTGAACCGCATCCTCGAGATCGGGGAAAACGACCATTTCGGGAGCGGACCATCCGCCTTCGCCGAGTTCAGTTCTGAAACTCCTCTCGGGCACGTACTTATGGCCTTCGGGCATCTGAAGCCCTTGGCGGATCGCCCCGGTCGTTTCACCTTTGGCTGCGCGGCGGAGGCGACCGGAGAAATACATCGTTCGACCACCGTTGAGAGGCACCGTCGAGTGCTCGCTTCCCGAGGTGTTGATCACCGAGGCATCATCAATCACCGGCACGACCTCTGACTGGAGGCCGGGCAGTCGCCATCTGCGATAGCTCTCAAAATCACTGAAGAACTCGGCGTTGTGGAGCACCGTCTTCTCCCCGATCATCCGGGTGGTTCCCGGTGCGGGGATACTGACGACCTCGGCGCCGGGATTGATGTCCTCCAACAGGGCAGGCAGCCCGTCTCGAAGGACTACGCTGTCGGCATCGATACGAATTTCAGCCGTCAACCCCTTTTCGGCGTCGGGACCCTCGCGCCCCTGATCCGACTCCGCCCTGTCCAGGGCCCGCGGCGGCGCGACCCGAAGCCGAACGGTCCAGACCCCCGGCTCATCGGGCATCTCTTCGACATCGAGCACATTGCCGAAGACCTCGGTATCCGGTTGAATCGTCGGTCGGGCAGGATTCAGTAATTCACAGCCCGAGGTCACAAGGACCAGGGCCGAAAGAGTGATCAGAACAAGAGTCGTCGCGCGCATTTCGCCTCCAGTTTCAAACGAGCCCGTTTCAGGCTCCAATTCCACCCGCCACATTACAACAGAATTCCCGCAATCGTCGCAGTCATCCATGACGCGAGAGCGCCACCCAACATCGCCCGGACGCCCAGCCGCGCCAGATCGGAACGTCGTCCCGGAGCAACCGCAGCGATGCCGCCGATCTGGATGCCGATCGACGAGAAGTTGGCAAACCCGCACAGGGCGTAGGTTGAGATCGCGATGGCTCGCGGACTCAGGCCCTCCGCCGCTTGAATGTACTGACCCAACTGACCGAAGGCGACGAACTCGTTCAACGAGAGCTTGATGCCCAGAAGGTTGCCGACCAGGCCGGCCTCTGCCCACGGCACGCCCATCAACCAGGCCAGCGGCCTGAGAATAGTCCCGAACAGAGTCTGCAGCGACCCGGGGAAGATCCCGGCGAACTCTCCGACGACCGGTGACATGCCTCCGGAACCGTAACTGACCCATGCGCCATGCAACAGACGGCCGTCGATCAGGCTGTCCACCCAGTTGAACAGGACGTCGACGACGGCAATCAGGGCGATGAAGCCGATCAGCATCGCGCCGACGTTGAGTGCCAGCTTGAAGCCGTCGGTGATGCCTCCCGTCGCTGCCTCGACCGTATTGGCGCCGGTGTCGATCTTCGGCATGGAAACATCGCCTGCCGTCACCGAATGCTCAGTCTCCGGAAAAATAATCTTGCCGAAAACCAGAGCAGCCGGGGCGGACATCACCGACGCGGCGATGAGATGCCCCGCATCCACTCCCAAAGCAACATAGGCCGCCAAAACACCCCCGGCAATCGTGGCAAACCCGCCCACCATGATGGTCAGCAACTCGGAGTCGGTCATTTCGTCCAAGAAGGGCTTGATCAACAGGGGCGCTTCGGTCTGGCCCACGAAGATATTGGCCGAGCACGAAAGGGTCTCCGCCCCCGAGGTGCCGATCGTCCACCGCATGAAGCGGGCCATCGCCTCGATGACCTTCTGCATGACGCCCCAGTGGTAAAGAACGCCCATCAGGCCACCGAAGAAAATGATCGTCGGCAGGGCCTTGAAGGCAAACTGGAATCCGAATCCCGGCCACCCTGCCTCGGGACCCGGGAAGAAGTACTGTCCATCCGCCAGGTTCCCGAACAGAAAGCGTGAACCGTAGTCCGACAGGCTCAAGAAGGCTGCGACCTTTTCCGAGAACGCCTTAAAGACAACGCTCCCGGTCCGTTCCGTATCGACGAGCCATGCGACCGTTCCCGCCAGCATCACGAGGGTGCTGCTCTGACGAACGACATCGGGCAGTTTCAACCACCCTCCTCCGATCGCCGCAACCAGACTGATCAGGACGATCCACGGCAGCACGGATGGAACGCGCCAGCCGAGCGTCGCCGTGCAGATCCCGATTCCCGCCAGGGTAGCAATGGCCATCGGCAAACGACCGGCGAACAGTCCTCCCGGCCGCAAGAGTATGTAGAGACCGATCAAGCCGGCGAAGATCCCCATTCCGACGAAACTCAGGTAGTTGTCCCTGAGAATAATCACCCCCAGAAGAAACTGGAGTCCGATGCCCCACACCACCGTCCTCAAATTGACCTTCGTCCGATGAACGGAAATCGCCCAGGCAATCCCGAGAAGAGCGAACAACCCCAAGACACTGGCCCAATGCATCAAGCCTCCCTGCTGAACCCAACCCTTCTAACCAGTGTTAGGCTGCAACGCGCAATATACAACGACCTTCGGCGCTTTCTCGATTCACTCGCTCGCCGTACCGCAAGTACGCCTTCGCTCACTCTCCTTGCGAGATCGCCGAATCTCACTGCATCTTGCGCCTTTCGCTTCAAAGACCGGTCAGAAGGATTGCATAATCCGGCTCTGAGGATTCTCCCACAGAAATCTCAGTAACAGGCGGCCTTTGCATTCCTGTTACTGAAAATTTTGATGCATGGAATGAGAACACTCCACACAGGTTTCCGTATATCTTTGTGGGAGGGGTCATGACAACCACTACAACATCCAAAGCGACAATCGCCGGAATCCTGGATATCGCATCAGGCGTGATGGCGCTGATGGGCGGGGCCGTCCTGGCCGCCATCGGCCTGGTCGGCACTGGTGTGCTCTACGCCATACCCGACGACATGCCGCCGATTCAATGGATGCCTCTGGCCTTCTTCGGCCCGATGGCTCTGATGGTTCTCATCGCCGGCGTGATCGCCATCATCGGTGGCATCAAGGCGATCAAACGCTCCAGCTGGGCCTGGACCCTCGCAGGCGCCATCGCCGCCCTGGTGTGCTGCATCCCTCTTGGCATCGCCTCCCTCGTTGTCACCGTCATGGCCGAGGGTGAATTCCGCGGTCGGGGGTAAACCGTTGCTGCTCTTTTCTTGGCTTCGATCTCTCGGTTTTCTGACCATAGATGCAAACTCCCATCCGCCTTCCTGCCTCATCCAGGACCGCTAACGTGGGCAGCAAAGTCGTCGGACGATCATGCTACCTGGCACCCACAAGATGAGTTACTGACGGCGGAGCACACCAGCAGACTCAATTCCGCCATGAAAACTCCTGGGTTTGGCAGTGCATCCCCAATCCCCTGAACCTTCCGCCACTCAGACCTCTATGCGCAGCACCTCGTCTCACCGACCGGCTATCAAGGTACGGATGCGGTTCACCAGGGTCGGCCCGTCGTATGGCTTATGGATGATTGGAACCGTCGAGTGAAGTTCCCCCTGCGCATCAATCTCGTTGATGCCGTAACCACTCGAAAAGAGAACCGGAAACCCCGGCCTATGCTCAACGATCCGATCACGAAGCTCCTTCCCTCCCATCCCCGGCATGATGATATCGGTGAGCACCAAGGAGATGCGGTCCCAGTTGTCCTCGAAGAGCGCAAAGGCATCGCGTCCGTTCCCGGCGCAAAGAACCCCGTAACCCGCTTGAATGAGAATTTTTCGGGCAAGATCCAGAATCTGGGGATCGTCCTCGGCGACGAGAATCAATTCCCCACTTCCTTCAACCGGGCTGAATGGAGCACCAGCCTCGGCCACCCTCACCTCTTCCTCCACAACTGGAAAACAGACCGTTACCGTTGTACCGACCCCGACGGCACTTTCAATATTGATCAGGCCCCCGTGTTGCTGGACGATTCCGTAAACCGACGAGAGCCCGAGGCCGGTCCCCTGGTCGATGCCCTTTGTTGTGAAGAAAGGTTCGAAAGCCCGGTCGGAAACCTCCTCGTCCATGCCGTGACCACTGTCTCTGACCCTGAGGAGGGCAAGACCATCAGGAGGGGGATCATCCGGGAAGAGGGACAGGACTTCTTGGCGGTCTGTCACCGACTTTGTCGAAATGGCGAGCATGCCGCCATCAGGCATGGCGTCACGGGAATTGGCACAGAGGTTCAGCAGGAGCTGTTCGATCTGCTGGGCATCAACACAGACAACACCGAGACTTTGGTCGGGGAAAAACTCCAGGCTGATGCTCTCGGAAATGACCCGCCGCAACATCGAAGTCATCCCGTCGATGACCTGGTTGAGATGGGTGGGCTTCGCCTCGATCGGCTGCTTCCGCGAAAAAGTAAGCAGCTGACGGATCAACTCCGCAGCGCTCTCGGCATTCTTCTGCGTCGCCAGTAGGTCATCACGCAAAGCGCCCTCCTCTTGAACCGCCGCCAGTGCGAAGTGGAGGTTGCCGAAAATACTCTGCAGGAGGTTGTTGAAATCGTGTGCGATGCCACCTGCCACAAGACCGACTGCCTCCATCTTCTGCGATCGCATCAGCTGTTCTTCGAGTTTTTTGCGCTCGGTGATGTCACGTCCGACGCCGATGACCCCGTTAATCCGACCGTCTCCGTCGAAGACCGCAGTATCGACCCAGGCGAACCACCGCCATCCTTTATCCGTCATCGCCTTTTGTTCGAAATAGGCGGTGTGAGGCGGGTGCTCCAGAGCCTCCATCACCTCAAGTGTGGAGACCCTGTCGTCCTCATGAACCCGGGGCATGAACTCACGACCGAGCAAGTCCTCCTCGGAATATCTGAAGGTCTCACAATACGAAGGGCTGACAAACTGAAATCGACCTTCCTTGTCGACCTTGATGACGAGGTCGGTCTGATTTTCGACCAACAACCGGTACTTGGATTCACTGTCCCTGAGAGCTCGCTGACGC
>JBDLIO010000131.1:0-6510 GCA_039714865.1 Acidobacteriota bacterium
AGAGTCCAGATGACCCACAGCCGAAGGCTCAACTCGGCCCCCTGCCCCAGCCGAAAGGCCCTCATCGCTGTGAGAATGGAGATCACCAGGGCGCCCAGAAAGGCCGCCGCCACCACCGGCGGGCTACTCCAGGTTTTTTCGCCCAGCTGGTAAATCGGGGCCATCACGACGAGATTGTCCAAGAATGGCGGATAGGCCACCGCGGACGAGAAGAACCGCCGAACCGCCGTCCCAACTGATCTTCGATACACCTTCGGTTGCCGGACGATGACCTCGAGGGCGTCCGCCCGCGACTGCGCCGAAACATCAACAAATCCAAGATGATTCAAGTTGGGATTTCCGGTCGACTTGAGGCGTTGCCCCAATGCCCCGATCTCGGAGTCGGGAAATCGGCTGCCGGCAGCCGACTCATAGTCCTCCAGCGGACTGAACGGCTTGACCAGGGCGTAGGGCGACAACACCTCGCTCGAGACCATCGCCTCCCGGTCGGCTGGGTCCAGTCTCGCCGTCGCCGTCTTGGCGAGGCTGAGGCCCAACCACGAACTGGGGCCGAAGAAGCCGAACATCAGCTGATTCTTGGCATACCATCCTGCGACCAACAACACCGGCAGTAAAAGTACGGTGACCGCGCGCCGAACCCTGAGGCGGGGTTGGAATACGAGGAGGATTACGATCGATCCAAGAACCCAAACCAGATGGAAAAGGCTTCGGGTCAAGGCAACAGTCGCCACGGCCGCCACGAAGATGCCGAGGCTCCCCCACCTTCCCGTCCGGGCAAACCGAAGCAGGGCAACACAGGCGCCTGCCAGGAGGAACAGGACCGGAAAATCGTAAAAGAACCAGTGTTCGTAGACGACCCAGCCGGGAGTCAGAGCCGCGACCGCCACGGCCAGCGCCGCCGTTCGCGGAGGCCAGGTCAGTTCCAGCAGGCCCGAGTACAACACCAGCGCCAACCCCAAGCCCAGACATAAAAAGAACCCATGCAGCAACCAATTCACCTCACCCGGCGCCAGTTTGAGCGCCATGCCCACGCCCAGGTTGAAAAGCGGAGGCTGTGCATGGAGGAAAATCAGGCTTTCGAAAAGGTGCTCTCTCAGCAGCACGGGGTCGAGGATCTGCCAGTACCAGCTGAGAGCATCGATATTGAACCGGACACCGGCAATCGCCAGGATAATCCGCTCGGCGATGAAGATCCCGGCCAGCGCTACTCCGGCCCTGGTTGGAGAAATCTGCCGGTCTTTGCAGGCGTCAAGAACCATCTCAGACAGGATACTTGAAACTCAATCCTTGAAACTGGGAATTGACCACTAGACGGGCGGGCACGGGGACCGCCCCTACAGATATCAGCTGTAGTCGGTTCGGTTGTGGGGGTGGCCAGCTATGGCCACCCGATGAGCGACCCCGACGCCAAACCCCGGGACCACCCCTCTCCCTCACCTCCGCTTTTCCCCGGGGAAGTCTTCAAAGCTCGGCCTATCCCCGAGGTCCTCGCCGCTTCGCATCGTTTCGACCACCGCGGCAAACTCTTCGGCCGACCGGCCCTCGGAACCTTCGGCAGCACGGCTCTCGATCTCGATCGCCTCGTCAACCTTGCCGTCGACGTAGAGCAACCGGGCCAGAGTGTCGCCGACCCCGGGTTCCCGATCGACATCGTAGGCCTCCTGGGCCATTGCGATGGCGACCTGATTTTCCCGGCCGATCAAGTAGAGATTCCACGCGACCTGGTTGAGATTCTCCAAAGCCTCACCGAACTGACGCTGGTCGAACCATCTGCGGTAAAGATCAGTCGCCTGGTCGAAATGACCCGCCCGAAACGCAAAGCCGGCGACCTCGAACAACTGCGGGGTGTCCAGCGCATCCGCATCGACGGTTTCCAGCAGCGCCTGTGCATCGTCAAAACGCGCAGAACGCAGAGCCTGACGATCGTCCTCGGTCGCTTCAATGTTGGAAATCACAGCGTACAGATTCGCCACTCCGAGCGAGTCCGGGACCTCGGGCAACTCCGGCCAGTCCCGGCGATACAGTCGCGCTGTACTCCGGTAGAGGCTCTCGTTCATAGAGCTCCGGGCTGTGAACATCAGACGTCTGCATTGACGGTGAGGACTCTCGTCCCCTCCGTGTGTCGAATGAAAGGCCTCGACCCGGGCCATCGCCCCAACGGCATCGGAGCGTTCCAAAAGCCCTTCGACAGCCCGCTCCAGCGCTTCGATGTTTGACGGGTCATCGTTAAGGCGAGCCAGGCAGGCATTGAAGGTGTCCCCGGCTCGAATTCTCCGGGCCTCGGCCAGAAAGGCATCGGGCGGCATGTAGCCGAGAATGCGGTCAATCTCGTGCCCTGCGGCATCAAGGAAGACGATGGTGGGAAAGCTCCGGATGCCATATTTTTCTGCGGCATCAGCACCTTCTTTTTCGGCGTCCAGTTGAAGCGCCACCAACTCCTCCAGTTCCGTGATCACCTCAGGGTCGGAAAACGTATCCCGGTCCAGACGTTTGCACCAGGTGCACCAATCAGTCTTGAAATCGACCATCACCAGGGTTCCGCGCTCTCCCGCTTCTTCCAGTGCCGCTTCGAGGTCCATCTCCACCCAGGGTTCGGGATGATCGCCGCAACCGAAAAGACCCGACATCAATGCCGCTACCCCTGCCACCACAACCGCCGTTTTCCAAAACTGCATTGAACCTCCGGCGCCGACGCCTTTCGGATCGGCCTGATCACTCCTACGTCGTGCAGCGAGCCAGGTTACCCATCGGTACCACCCGGAGCTGGACACGCTTCCCCTGATCCGAACGAAACAGCCCCCCCGCCTATTCCGTGGCGTCGAGGCGCAGGGTGATCATTCCAAAAACGATCAACCCGATCGCCAAGGTTTTGGCAACACCGACTAAGACGAACCAAATGTAGTGGGAATGTACCTTTGCAGCTTCCCAATATTCGCTTCGAGAGGGGTCTTCGGCCGGACCTCGAGCACTATTCTGAGATAAGAACGTCTCCGTTTTCCGCCTGTTTCCGGTCAAGATGCTCCGTCAGTGTCTTGAAACCCATAAGCAGGAAGAAACCGACAACGCCAACTCCGGTAAAAAAGTACCAGATGTAGTGAGCGTGTGCGTAATACGCCTGGGTCTCCGCCGCGCTCAATCCGGCAGGCAGGGACGCTGGATTCGGGCACCAGCGGTCGAGCAAGATGCCCGACATGACGAATCCAAAAAGCCACCCGAAGCCGGCGTTGAGGTGTGAATAACCCATGTAAAGGCCGATTTCCCCTGGAGGCGCTTGTTTTGAAGCGAACTCAAGAAAGCGCGGTGACAAGAAACACTCGGCCAAGCCCTGGAAAGCGATACCGATGATCATGAGCAGCACGATCGGGTGCAGTTCGACAAAACCGATCGAAATCGGATCCGAACCGAGCTTCGGAGCGATAGCAACTGAAAGAGCGGCGAGCGGAATGATTAGGAAAGAAATGGCGATCGAGCTGACCGGCTTCAGCTTACGGACCAACTGGGTAATCGGGATCACGCAAATGACGACGACCAGCGGATTGACGTTGGCAATCCAGCCGGGTTTGGTGAACTCACCGACCATTCGAAAAAGGTACTTGGGCATCGTGGCGTAGAGTTGGCCCTGAATCGACCAAAACAAGCCGGTGATGATGATCAGGCTCAGAAAACGCCAATTCTTGAGCACCGTCACCAATCCACCGAGGATCTCGCCGATCGAACGCGGCTCCTGGGGTTCGTCCACAGCTTTGGGGCTGCGATAGAAGAAAATTGCGAAAGCCAGGGCGACCATAGCCATCGACGCCGAATAGAAGTTGATGTACTGCAGACCCGAGCCGGGCACCTCCGGATTCTCGAAAGCCTGCCGAATCGGGTCAACCACACTTTTGCCACCAAATGCACCAATATTGACCACCCAATAGAAGATCGAAAAGGCTCGGGCCCGGTTGACATCATCCGAACATTTGGCCACCGTGCCCGAGATCACAGGTTTGACGAAGGCTCCACCAAGCAGGATTACGAGCAACGACAGAAGTGCCACCGGTTTGCTGGGGAAAGCGCCGAGCATGCCGTAGCCGATGGCCAACAAAGTAAACGCGATAATCACCGAAACCTTGAACCCGATCCGGTCTGCCACAGTGCCCGTTATTGTCGGCATGAAATACAGCAGAAACGAAAAGACTCCAGTAATCCACCCGGTCTCAATGTCAGTGAAATGAACGCGCTGGGTCAAGTAAACGGTCAGGAAAATGAAACAGCCGTAGTAGGCCGCCCGTTCAAAGAGCTCCATCATGTTGGCGACCCAGAATGTACTCGGGAATTTCCAGGTGGTTGAACCTTCAGACATGCAATCCTCCGCAAAAAAATTCGGGTTCCCGGTAGAGGCACTACGCAATCCGTACGACACATCAACCAACCCGCTGATGATCATAACCTGCATTGCTCAACAATGTAGGTGCCAGATGAATGTAGTCGCCAGGCATTGGAACCTTAGAAAATTGAGGTGGCGGAAGCCAGGTATGCACATGTTGTGGATGTTGCTTGAGCCACCGAGGGGCCGGGCATTTTCGAGAGGTCCGGTCCTTGTGATTCAGCCCCGGCCTTCTGGCTCGCGCTGTGCGAGCCAGCTCGGTCATTTCCCGGAGGGGCGATATTTTCAAAATGGGGAGTAGGTGCTGCCAACTGTCGGTGACGCTGTCCATGCGCCTGTTCCTCAACAATGCAATTCGTCCGACGAATTGCTATTTCAACCCAAGCAATCTCATATGGTAAAGCAGTATAGGACGGCTAATGCCTAGTTCACGAGGCGGTTGGATGCGAGCCGGATGATGTAGCAATTCCTGAAAAGGGTCGAAAGGTCAAAGAGGTCGAGGACCCCAGGAGAGTGAAGGGCGCGGAGAAACCGATCTCCGAATGCGCCTAAACCTACTTGGCACCCGCCTCTTTGAGCACCCTTTCGTTTTCGGTGCATCTGCCCAGTTCAGCCATCTTGCGAAGGGTGACGCCTCCGCGCAGTTTGACCGTCAGATCCGCACCGGCATCGATGAAGGTCTGCAACAATTCCGTCGCATCGCATTTCATCACCAACAGGGCGAGAGACGATGAGCCTGTACTGTCGGTTCGGTTGACGTCCGCCCCGGCGTCAATCAAGACCTTGCCGGCCTCGACGCGGCCCATCATCGCCGCCGACATCAGCGCGGTCCTGCCCCCGGACTCCGTGTCGACCGGCATTCCGCCGGCGATAAACAGCTTCAATACATCTGCCTTCCCCGTTGTCGCGGCCAGGATGAAGGAGTTCGCGTCAAAACGCCGGAAACCCAGGTCCTTGAGTTCGGCCAACACGTCGTCCTTCGACATCCCCGCCTCGGCAGGCTCGGCATGAGGTTCTTCGTGTTTGACCAGCCGAATATCCACCGTGCCACCGGGCGTTGCCGTGACTTCAAGATTCTCCGGGGCCGTGCCGGCCCTTGAAGCCGGCAACGGCTCGATCGACGGCAGTGAGTACGAGATGTCCAGGTCGGCCCACTCCTCGACGACATCGAGACGAACCTCTGCCACCTCGCCCCAGTAGGCGGAGGTCTCAGTGGTGAGGCCCCCGCTCATCGAGAATCCCTTCCAGGGGTTCTGCTCAAGCCGCTGCCCGGAGGCATCAACCGCACGGAGCTGCTCGAATGTGATCCCGGTTCCTGGCAATGAGAATCGCTCTTGGAATGTCTTCTTCGCGTACAAAGGAAACTTTCTCTTTGAGAATCCCCAATTTATGCCGCCCGTCCAGCGATTTGATGACAATTCGGCGGTCATACAGACTGTCCAGAAAATATTTAGATAAGAGACTCCGGCCTGTCTCCTTAATTCTGTCTTTGAACATATACCCCACCACCAGGGCAATAAAAAAGGGGAAGGTGAAATTGCCAAATCTTTGCTGAAAGTAAAAAGCAGTGACGGTAGCAAACATCATCGAAAGTCCGGCTGCCAAAGAATACAAAATTTGCTCTAACGCTGTACCCTCTCGGCGAATACTGGTTGACAAGAACAAAATACTCGAAGCGTACCGTTTCAAGATCGAAAGCCGGTAGGTGTATTCCTCATTGTCATCGCCCTCTTTCAAAATAGAACGATAACCGTGCGCTCTCCTATGCTTGAATTCGGCCTGAACGCGCCGACTCAATTGGTACTTGTAGTCAGCTTTGTCCCCTTTTTTCAAATATTCTCCGACAATCTGGAACAATTCCACCGAATATTCCTCAATCAGTAAGCTGATCGACTCATCGGTTAACTGATAAGCGGTGAAAATCTGCTCATCAACATTAGGTAAATTAAAGATGGCGTAAAAGGAACGATATTCGTCGATTATTCGCTGAGTTTCAACCAGAAATTCTTCAACCAGATTGTGAATCATCAGATTGATCTTGCTGCTGGGCGGAGCTTCCGCTATTCGTTTTTGAATCAAGATGAAATGATCTCTGATGGCGCTCTTGAGCATTGCGCTCAGAAACTTGAAGCTATTGAGTAAAC
>JBDLIO010000132.1:0-6492 GCA_039714865.1 Acidobacteriota bacterium
CTGCCACATCGAAGCCCGCGGGAGGGGATCCTCGAAGTCCCTCTCGCCCCAGCGCGCAGGCCGGCGGTGCCTGGTCCAACCTTGTGCTGCGGGCGGCAGAGTTCGAGTGGGTGCACAAGGTTCGACCTGGCTCCACTCGGGAAACCCGATGATAGAAGGGTGCCACGCCAACGAGGCAGGCCGTCGACCGGTTCCTCAGCGCGGCTGGTCACCGTCTCGTTCGGCTCTGTTCTCCCAGCCACGATGAGGGATCGGCGCCGGACCGCACCGCGGTCCGGAAGGCCGGGGAATCATATGCGCCCGACACCTCATTTGAGGATGTTCGGGTCTTAGGCTGATGCCAAGTTACCATGGGGGTTGGAGGATGTATTGAGATTGCCACATAAGCCGCTGATCCGTAGGTAGTTACGCATCATCTTCAACAAATCACTGCAGCGGTCACTGATTGTTGGCATGTCCAGTGCGAACGAAAACCCAAGAGCACCGGCCACGCCAACAACCAGCGCCGCTGAGCTCAGACGTTAAGGCGGCAGAAGAAATCTGCGACGGGCACCACTGATCACTGATCACAACCTGACAACTCAGGACGGGCGCCACCCTTGTCTTTTCCATAGCTTGGTCGACAACGCCAAGGGGTGGAATCAAGTTTCTTGCCTACGCTACCCGCTTCGCGGGCCCGAACCTCCGGTTCGGCAGACCTTCGGCCTGGCGTCGGTTCCTAGTTTCCAGTTTCCAGTTTCAGCCTTCTAGGCCTTCGAATCCATGCTCCACCGCCCCGCCCCCGTGTACGCTACCCAAAGGGCAGATACCAGAACCGCCAGAGGAAGAACGAGCGGCGGCATCGCCATGGTTTCCGGCAGGGTGGAGGGGTCGATGACGGCGTGGGAATAGAGTGCGACCAGCATGGTCGATGCAGCGGCCAGACCCCCGGCCCTTGCGACCAGGCCGAGCAGCAGAAGGACTCCGGCTGCAACCTCCACGACGGGGGCAATGATCTGATTGACTCCCGGCATTGGGATACCTGAACCGTCCAGGATCAGTCGGAAACTTCCGGGATCAACCAGATGACCGATACCGATCACGATCAAGGGCAGGGCAGCGATCAGGCGGGGTGCAATCGTGATCTTTGAGTCATTGGTTCTTCGGAAAATGCTGATCAACTCGTTCATCGGGTGCTCCAGTGTCTCTCGAAGTCTTTCTGTTGGTCACCCGGTTGATGTGCAGGTCTCTGGACTTGGGTTACACAACCCGGCGGAGCTGGAACCAAGAGGGTGGGATTGGGGAGAGTTCAGCTTAGGCAAGATACAATCAACCAGTGAAAAATCTGGATCCAGACACAGTCAAGCGGTTGGAGACAGTCGCGGCCATCGTCGTGCCTGGGTACTCCTCAATAGATTCTGAAGGGCGAGTACGATTTCTCGATGTCATCGATGAGGCCCTCGGTGAACGCCCCGAAAGCATGCAGCGGCAACTTGCTTTGTTTCTCAAGGTCCTCAACGTCGCTCCATATTTACGGTGGGGGCGGCCTCTGGCGCGCCTCGAGACCGTCGATGCCGAACGGGCTCTTCGGTGGTTTCAGGAGGCGCCGATCGCCAAGCTCCGGCAGGGTTTCTGGGGTCTGAAGACCCTGGTCTTCATGGGCTATTACGGTCAGAGTGAGGTCTGGCCGGAGGTCGGATATTCCCAGGACTTCGACGGTGGAGCTTTCGATGTTTGAGAAGGCCTTCGACATCGTCATTATCGGTTCGGGGGCGGGCGGGGGCGCCGTGGCCAAGGAACTGGCCCCCCTGTGTGGCGAAGGAATTCGAATCGCCGTTTTGGAGTGGGGTCCGAAACTCCGGAACGACGAGTTCACCGGCAACGAGGTCGATATGGCCCGAAAGCTCTTCGTCGACAGCGGGGGGATGCTGACCAAGGACGGCAGCATGACCCTGGCGATGGGCAAGGGCTACGGCGGTTCCACAGTTTCCTACACCGGCACCTCACTGACCGTACCGAAAGAGGTCGTCGATCGTTGGGCCGTTCCAGGCCTGAGTCACGGTGATATCGCCTCTCGTGCAGAGAAGTACCTGGAAGAAAACAACGTGCATTTGCAGCCGGAAGAGCTGCTCAATGACAACAACCGCTTGTTCCGAAAGGGGTGCCGGACCCTGGGTTACTCCGTCGAACAGTTTCCCCTCAACCTCAAGGGCTGCAAAGGCGCCGGCGTCTGCAACCTCGGTTGCCCCAACCAGGCCAAACAGGGTACCCACCTCGTGCAACTGCCGGAGGCGGAACGGGCGGGCGTGGAGGTCGTCACCAACTGCCGAGTGGAACATGTCGGCATTCAGGAACTCGAGGCGGTTGTGGAAAACGCCCCGTTCGGAGACCCTTCGACTTGGGATGAGGGCCGGTATCGCATCAGCGCCAAGATCATCGTCGTTTGTGCGGGCGCCGTACATTCGTCGGCGCTCTTCCTGAATTCGGGATTCGGCGACCGACTGCCGGCCCTGGGTCGTTACCTGACCCTCCACCCGGCGTTGATCCTGGTTGGTGAACACCTCCATCCGATTTCCAATTTCCAAGGCCATCCGAAGAGTTTTTTCTGTGATCATTTCTGGCGCTCCGACGGGTTCTTGTTGGAGAGCTGCATGTACTACCCCTTCATCACGGCCAAGAACCTGGTTGGATTCGGTCCCGAGCATTCACAGTTGATGCAGGCCTTTCAGAGGCTGCAGATGATCCTGGTCCTGGCCGTCGATCAGGCCGAGGCGGACAACCGGGTCGAAATTGACGGGCAAGGGAACCCTGTTGTCGACTACACGCTGTCGAGTTCAACACTTGATTCGTTGTATCTGTCGATGAAGGCCGCCAGCCGAATTTTCTTTGCCGCCGGCGCAGCCAGGGTTCATGCCCCGGCCGGAGAACGGTTTTTCATCGAGGCGGCAGAGGCCGGCGATATCGAAGAATTGATTTCACGGAACAAGGTCGTGCCTGGAAGGATCTCCATTACCAGCGCGCACCTGATGGGAGGATGCCGAATGGGCGAGGATCTTCAAACGTCAGTCACCGATTCGTGGGGCCGGGTACACGGTCACCCTGGTCTCTTTGTCGCCGATTCGAGCCTGCTGCCGAGGGCCAACGAAATCAACCCCTATTTGACGGTCATGGCCCTTGCGGACCGAGTTGCCGAGCGGATCCGCTCAGATATCGGGGAACTGTTGTGAAAATTCGAGGATCCATTCCGGCCGTCCAGGCCCTGCAGGACGAAGGCGTCAAGAGAGTCTTCGGCATTCCGGGCACCCACAACATCGAGCTGTGGGACGCCATGCAAAATGCCGGCTCGATTGAGCCCGTTCTCGTGACCCATGAGGGTGGTGCGGCTTTCATGGCGGACGGGCTGGCCCGTTCGTCCGACGAGGTCGGGGTCTTGGTGATCGTGCCCGGCGCAGGCGTCACCCACGCCCTGTCGGGGGTTGCCGAAGCCCTGATGGACAACGTGCCGATGGTCATTCTGGCGTGCGGCATCCGTTCGGATACGGGAACTGCCTTCCAGTTGCACGCCATCGATCAGTTGGCGCTATTGCGTCCGGTGACCAAGGCCGCCTGGCGGGTCGAGAGTCCTGGTGATATCTATTCGATGGTTCGCCGGGCCTTTGCCGAGGCTCAGGCCGGGTGTCCGGGCCCCGTCGCGATTGAGATCCCAGCTGACTTCTTCATGGTGACCCAGGAGATGGACCGGCCGGAGCCTTTTGAGGTTCCCAAGATCGACCATCTGCCGGGCAGAGACATTCTGGAACGGGCTGCCAGAATTCTGACCGAGAGCCGGCAGCCGGCCCTCTACCTCGGCCGAGGGGCCGAAGGCGCAGCGGATCTGGTCGTTCGTTTGGCGGAAAAGCTCGGCGCACCGGTTGCGACCACCTTCCAGGGCAAGGGAATTTTTCCGGAATCACATCCTCTCTGGCTCTGGACGGGTTTCGGCGCCCAGGCGCCGTCTTACGTTCGGAAAGTGATGGGTCAGTGTGACGCATTGCTGGCAGTTGGATGCCGGTTTTCGGAGGTAGCCACCGGCAGCTACGGCTTCGACATGCCGGAGAGACTGATTCATGTCGACATCAGCGCAGAGGTGCTGGGCCGTAACTATCCGGCGGATCTGGTTGCCTGCTGTGATTCCAGGGCCTTTCTCGAGGGACTGTTGGAGATCATTCAGGGTGAAAAGCCCTGGGGCCTTCTGGCGCAGCAGATTGACGAGGGGCGTGAAGCGGTCGACGATCGCTGGGATGGGTTGTCGGCCGCCGAGGGTTCGATCACCGCCGGAGCGCTGTTCTCCGGTCTGCAGCGTCACTGTCGGCCGGATGCTGTCTACACGACCGATAGCGGGAACGGCACCTTCCTGGCTGCCGAACACCTTCGTCTTGAAGGGCCCGGTCGTTTTCTTGCACCGGTGGATTTTTCCTGCATGGGATATTCGGTTCCCGCCGCGGTCGGGGCTGCGATGGCGCATCCGGGCCGCGATGTCGTCGCCCTTCCGGGGGACGGTGCTTTTCTGATGACCGCCATGGAACTGCTGACAGGCGGCGCTTATGGGGCTACACCGATGGTCTGTGTTCTCAGGGACGGGAAGTTGGGGCAGATCGCCCAGTTTCAGAAGATCCCCCTCAATCGCGAGACCTGCAGTGTGTTGCCGGATGACTCGGTCGCAGGCATTGCCCAGGCGGTCGGGGCGTCTTTCTTCCGCGTCGTCAGCGTCTCGGAGCTGGACACGGTGTTGCCGGCGGCCCTGGAACTGACCCGTCACGGCACGGTGGCCATCGTCGAGGTCATGCTGGATACTTCCCACAAGACCTATTTCACCAAGGGTGTCGTCAAGACCAATTTCTGGCGACTGTCCTGGGGTGACCGCCTGCGCATGCTTGGAAGAGCCCTGGCCAGACGGCTGGGTTAGGGGAGAGAACGTTCAACGCTCAACGTTCAACGCTCAACGTTGGACGTTCAAAGGCCCTACACCTTCGGGCCGTAGCGGATGATCTGCACATCTTCCAGGGTGATCAGGGCGCCGCAACCGGCCTCGTCCAACAGTTCTTCGACCTTTTCAACGAAGGGGCCGAGCCGCTGGGGCAGATCAACGACTTCGATCAGGATCGGCAGGTCTTCGGAGAGCCTGAGCAAGCGTGCGGTGTGGAGCACGGACCTGGCGCCGAATCCTTCAACGCCGCGAAGCACCGTCGCGCCGGGCAGGCCCATTTCTCGAGCCGTGCGAACGATCACCTCATACAGTGGCCTGCCCTTGATCTTGTCGGCTTCGCCGATGAAGATGCGTGCCGCTTGCCCGACTGCACGTGGTTTTGCCATATTCACATCCTCTCGCCAAGATTGATCCCGAGCCAGGCGACGAAAAGGCCGACGACGACGCTGATACCGACGTTGGCCAGGGCGATTCGGAAATCTCCGGCCCGGAGGGCTTCCAATGTCTCGTATGCGAAGGTGGAAAAGGTCGTCAGGGCGCCCAGACAACCGATGGTCAGGAGGATTCTGACTGTTGGGCTGATCAAAAACCGTCCGGAGGTGGTTGCGCCCATGATCACTCCGAGCGCCAGGGCGCCGATGAGGTTGACGCTCAGGGTTCCGAAGGGGAAAGGATGCTGGGCCGTCACGCGGCTGATCCAACCCGAGATCCAGTAGCGCCCGACCGCGCCGAAAGCGCCGCCGGCGGCCACGGCCAACGTTTTCTCGATGAAAGGACTCATCGGGGAGGAGGATACAGGGTCGCCCGGTCCTGACCAATGGGAGCGGGAATGAACGTCCAACGTTCAACGTCCAACGTTTAACGTCGAAGTTCGCGGGTTTGGTCACCGGTTGTTTGGAGGCCGGTGTTCGGTGTTGGTGGTTTCGGCCCTGGTGTAGGGGCGAAAAGGACAAATTTCACGCCTTGGCATCGACTGCTGTCGTTCCATTTTTGTCCGACCAACGATGCAACATTCAAAGTTGGACGTTGGACGTTGAACGTTGCACGTTCGGCTCCTCATCCGTCAACTCTCCCAAGGCGCTCTTGAGGTGGTGCATCTGATCGGCGCCGAGGCGTTGACCGATCTGGCTTGCCAGAACGAGACCCCCGCCCAGAACGAGGCAGATTGGGATGGCAACAAGGCCCCAGGGGGTGGTCTCGGTAGCCCACTGGGCATAAGCCAGGGAGAGGCCGACCAGAAGGCCGAAAGCCAGGCCGAAAGAACAGAAGAGATACCAGGTCCATACGCTGGGGTGAGGGGCGAATCGCCCCCTGAGCACGGTCTGATCGTGCTTGGCCTCGGCGGTGACCGAGAGCCAGGGCGAATAGAGTTTTTGTTCACTTTGTGGGACGAAGAGTTCGGCGTGGCATCCCTTGGAAACCCCTGTGCAGCGAGGGCAACGGGGGAGGCGTTCCCGGAGCCTGGCCATGACGGCTTCAGGCGTTTCCCGAAACTCGAGATCGAAATGAGGACGGATGCTGGGGGTTGTCATGTAAAAACGAGTCCG
>JBDLIO010000133.1:0-6480 GCA_039714865.1 Acidobacteriota bacterium
GATAAGAAAACGATAGTGTCCCCTATGGATCCTATCGTCACGGAAGGCGGAACAGAGCAGGGTCCCCTTCTCGTCATGTCATCCCGAGCGGAGGCCCGCAGGGCCGGAGCCGAGGGATCTCCCTGGACCAAACGCCGGCGCCGGACTGGGGAGATCCCTCCACTCGGTCGCTGAAGCTCCCTCGGTCGGGATGACGAACGGTGGAGTATTGGAAATCGTTCCAGAGAAAAGATCAGTGTCCCTTTCTCCCTTTCTCCAGAGAAAAGATCAGTGTCCCTTTCTCCCTTTCTCGTCGTTCTTCTTCCTGCCGAGAGCGGACAAAGTCCGCGTTTGCCGGACTCGAAACCGGTGCCCTAAGCCCAAGATCTTTGCGTCTTTGCGCCTTTGCGTTAATTTTGTCTCTTCCCGACTCCGTTGCCGACCTTTGCTCTACAGGCTCCTACGCCTTCGTCTTGAAATCCTTGCCGATCCAGCCCTTGGCGAGGATCAGCAGTACGCACGAGATCATGGCGATACAGCCGGAAATGAACCACATCGTGGTCGGCTCCATTTTGCCGAGTCCAGCAAGAATCGTTGTCTCGTCCGGGCAGTAGCGGCTGAGCAGATGACCCGAATAGAGCGGCACGATCACCTTGGTCATGAACCACGGGAATTGTGCGACGCCCATGTAGACGCCGGTCCGGCCTTCGGGGGCAATCTCTGCGGCATACTGCAGAAAACGCGGCTGCCACATCGCCTCGCCGATGGTCATGATGAACAAATAGGCGAACAACAGCTTGGCCGACGTACCGACGGCCAAGAAGAAGGCCGGGAAGGCCATGATGAACGTCCCGAGAATCATCATGTTATAGACCTTGCGCTTCTGGGTCAGAGCAGTGACGATCGGCACCATGATGAAGATCAAGATCGGGTTGAAGTTGGCCGCCAATTCGAAATACTCGCCGATCCACCCGGTATAGGCTCGGCTGATGTACTGGGGAAGAATCATCCAGTTGTAGACGAAGAGCGTCTGTACTGGAATCAGGGCGAAGATGAAGCACGTAAATTTGGGATCTGTGAAGGGGTGGTGTTTCATCCAGTCGACAACGCCGGCCCAAAAGCCGGAAACCTCTGGCTTGGCAGCTTCGGCCACGACTTCAGCAACGGCTTCACCTTTGGCCTCGGCCTTCGCCGCCTCCTCGGCCTTGATCTTCTCGGTTTGATCCTTGGCATCGGTGATCGCGTCCTTGACTGTCTTGGGCGTCAGGATCAAAACCGTGACGATCAGGGCGACCAGCGTCAGGCCGGTGTAGACCCAGAAAACGCCGTTGATTCCCAGATCCAGGTAGTTTTCATCCCTTAGAAGAAAGGCCCAACTCGGCAGGTATCCGCCGAGGTTCATCAGGGCGTATAGCATGGCGAACGCCATCCCGGCTGTCCTGGGATCGGTGAACTTCCGGACGGCCGTGTAGGCCGCGGGCTGATACATGCCGTAGCCGATGACAACCAGCAAAATACCGGACATCGTCGCCAGATGCAGCGTCGACCACATGCCGTCGGGAACCAACCCGAGTTTGGGAGCGGCGGATATCACCAGGCGCCCGGCCAGGAGGAAGAGGAACGCCCAAATCAGAGTCTTTCGAACCCCGAATTTGTCCGCCATGAAGCCCAGGAAGAACATCGAGAGGGTGATGCCGGCGGTCAAGACCATCACCATGTGGTGTGACTGCACATCGGCCAAGGGCACGCCCTGGAAAATGAAATCCGTGAAGTAGATCGCCAGGTATCCCAGCATGCCGAAGTAGCACAGGCCTTCAATAAAGTAGGCCAGGTTAACGCCCCACAAGGCGCGGGGTGCATGGAAAAGGTCGACGAATGGCTGAGTAATTTCTTTCAGCGGATGGGGTTTTTCAGCGGGTTCTGCGGGCGTTGTTGCCATGGGGGCCTCCGGATTGATTCTGGTTCCGGCTCACGCCGGGATCAAGGGAGAGTAGCACGGAGCCGGCGGCCGGAACTCAGGGGCTCCCGACCGGCCCGGGCGGGCGGAAGCAGCTCAGATCCGCTGGGGAGCACGACCCGAGCCCGTGCCCGTGCCCGTTCCCGAGCCCGATGTCTTTCTGTCCCCAAACCTCGAGACTCAATCACCGCCCGACAACTACCCAGCGACCCCTCGGAATCTCATCCTCAGACACCCCAGCAGCCTTGCTCGGCGCTACGCCTGTCCAACGCTCCAGGGTTTCATACACCTCAGCTCTGTCGGCATCGGAGAGGTCGGCGATGGCAGCACCGTGAGTTCCACCGTCAACGACGTAGAGGCTCGAGTCGGTGGCGTTGCCCAAATCGAAGGCGCCTGCCGTCCAGGTGTCGTTCTCGCCATAGATGAAGAGCAACTCGCTGCCCTCGGTGTCCACCCAGTCGGCGATGTCGATCATCGGAGCCGGGTCCCAGGTGGGTGGAGTCACGCCCGGTGGCACCAGCCCCTTTTCGAGGCTGACCCAATCGGTCTGGAGGAGATCGGCAATATTGGTGGTGCCGAGGTCCGGAAATCCGAGCTGATGTTGTGCCTGGTAGTAGTACGAATCGTACCTGCTGATGACGGAATCCGAAGTCCACCATATCGGTGTGACGGTTTCCAGAAAACCAAAGATGGCGTCATCAGTGGCTGAAACAACCGGAATGGTCGAGCAGTATGTCTCGCCTGAATACTGCCAAAAGGTGAAGGGCAGCTCGACGACCGATGACTCGAGGGCCACCTCCGGGCCACCGATTCGGTCGTAGGACAGATCGTACTGCTCGGCAAAATCGATGATCCGGTCCAGCATCGGCTGGCGTCGGATCAGGGCCTCGCGCTGGAGAGCCACAAGATCACTTCGGCATTGCTCAGTTCCGACATTCTCCAAAAAGGTAACGTAACGATCATCCGGGGCGCCAAATGAAATTGGCGCGACGTAAGGTACGGTGGCGTCAACATCGTCGGGGTAGAAGCGTCGGTGAAAAATGGCTGTCATGCCGCCCTTGCTGGCCCCGGAGGAGATCCATGGCCCGGTGTAGATCGCTCGCATCATCTCGGCGATGGCGTGATGGTCGGCCGCTGCCTGCTCTATGGTGAGCTTCTCGATATGGGTAACACCAGGGTCACTCTGTCCGAAGAAGCGATGTTCGACGGCCAGCTGGTTGGCCTCGAGCAGCCCTGTCAGTTCAGTCCGGCGATCCTCAAGGCCGTTGGTGTAGCCCAGGGTCTCGAAGACCATCGGCGCGGTCTCCGACCGATGGAGCAGAGTCAAATACTGCTGGAAGACCGGACCGTCGGGATTGTCATGATCCACCGCCTGTCGAAAATAGAGTCTAAAGAACCGGTAGCCCGGGCGCCCGGTACCCTGTTCCATAACGGTCAAACCGTCAACCGCCGCCAGGCGTTCGGCAATATCCATGGGACACTGGACCATTGGCTTGCACACTATGGTCGTGGGATCACCGGTCCGTCCATCGATCACCGAAGCGTATGGCCAGACCCCCGCCCCTGACTCGACGTTCACCATCGCCCAGCCTGCAACAATATCCTCTCGCCCGAAGCGCCGACGCAAGGGCTCGGTATCCTGTCTCGTCCTGCCCGGATCGACACTGAGACTGAAGGTACCAACTTCGGACCCGAGACGATCGAAGAGGGTGATGGCCACTCTGGCCCTCTCGGCCCCCATGTTGAGCACGCCGATATTGCTCCGGAAGTGCTCGCTCTGCCGCAACTGCTGGAGAGACACCCTTTCACCGGCAACGAGTCCGTCGTCCATTGACAGGCTGTCGAGTCCCTGGCCGAAGGTGCCTTCACCGGCCACGTTGTAGGTCCGTGAAAAGGCGCTGACATCAATGTCGGACCGGATCTCGAGCGCTCCATTCAGATCCCCGTCCACGAGATGGTTCACCACGTCCTCGAACAGCTGCTGGCGACCGGCAGCAATCTCGAAAATACTCGAGACATCGCCGTCGGCTGTGTGGAGCACGAGTTCAACAGCGGCGTCAACGGCGCAGGAATTGAGGATTGTGACGTCCGTTCGCCATACGCTGCCCTGCAAACCCGGTGTGTGGGCAGCCACAGGGATCCAGGTCTGGGCCGATAGGGTTACGGGTGCAACGGCGAGAAGAAGCAAAACGAGATATCGGCAGGCAACGGGAATCATCAGTGCAACCTCCGTAGGCGTCGACAGAAGTACGAAGGTATAGGAGAAGGGTTCATGGACAGTCGGGCACGGGCTCGGGCTCGGGCAAACCCCGCGGAGTTCGATCTCTACCGCTGTACAATGCCCCTTTGGAGGATTCGATGCCCCTGACAACGATCCGCGAACGATCGGCCGCCGCCCTGGCCGCTGCCCTGCAAGCCGAGTTTGACCACACGGCCGATGATATTTTCCTGGAGATTCCCCCCAACCGTGAGATGGGCGATCTGGCCTGGCCGGGCGCGCTGCCTCTGGCCCGCGTATTCAAGAAGAACCCTCGGGTGATCGCCGAAACCCTGGCCGAAAAGACAGTTTGGCCGGATGAGATCGATCGCGTCGAGATCGCCGGACCGGGATTTCTCAATCTGTTTCTCAAACGCTCAATCATCTTCAAACAACTGCTCGAAGGTTCCGAGAAAACGCACGGCACCGGGTCGAAGACGATCGTAGAGCACACCAATATCAACCCCAACAAGGCCGCCCACATCGGTCACCTGAGAAACTCGGTCCTGGGCGACACCCTTGTCCGGTGCCAACGGCACCTGGGACACGAGGTCGAGGTTCAGAACTACATCGACGATACCGGAGTCCAGGTAGCCGACGTCGTCGTCGGCATCCTCTACCTGCCGGAACCGAAACTGGCGGCGGCATTGGGCATCGAAACCGCACGTCGCGACGATTTGATCGAACACGTCGTCGGGGCGCTGGGCGGAGACCGGGTGCCCCATGCATCGACAGAAGATTTTGACGACCTCTCATGGGAGATCTACCCCAGGGTCACCAATCTCTATCCGGAAGACGAGGTCTTCGCGGGGCGGAGGGCCGAGGTGCTCCACGCGGTCGAGGCCGGCTGCGACGGCATGGACCTCGACGAGGCAGTCTTCTCGCTCAAGGGTTCCGTTATTTCGGGTGAGGCCTTCTCCGAGCGGGCGGTCGCCCGTCTGGCAGGGGCCGTCGCGGAAAGCAACGTCCGCTGCCACCTTGCAACGATGGCGCGGCTCGGCGTCGCCTACGACGTTCTGCCCCACGAGAGCGACATCCTCCACCTTGGTTTCTGGGCCCGTGCCTTCGAACTGCTCAAGGAAGCCGGCGCAATTCGTCTGGAAACCAACGGCAAAAACAACGGATGCTGGGTAATGTCCCTGGCCGACAGCCCGGCGTTCGCCGACATGGAGGACCCGGACAAGATCCTCGTAAGGTCCAACGGAACGGTCACATATACCGGAAAAGATATCGCCTACCAGCTGTGGAAGCTCGGTCTGCTGACCGATCCCGACGGTACCCTCCACGACTTCGGTTACCAGTCCTTCGCCACATGGGAACAAAGCGCTCCCGCCGCGCCAGTTCGATACGTCGAAGGTCGGCACACGCTGGCGAGAACGACCTCAAACCGCGCCCAGGCAATCTCAGGCCACGCCTTCGGAAACGGCCGGACGGTGTTCAACGTCATCGACGTTCGCCAATCCTACCCGCAGAAGGTCGTCAAGGAAGCGGTCAGAATCCTGGGCCACCCCACCGCGGCGGACCGTTCGATCCACTTCGCCTACGAGATGGTCGCGCTGACGCCCGCTGCCATTCGAGAAATCGAAAAACGAAGCGGCCAATCCTTCGGCCTTTCCGACGAACAGATGGACAAGGCCTACGTCGAAATGTCCGGACGCAAGGGCATCGGTGTCAAGGCCGACGAGTTTCTCGACATCCTGGAGGCAACTGCAGCCGACGCCATCGCCGAACGGGCCGGTAAAACCGGCATCCCGGACGACCTTCCGAAACGGGCACGAGCCATCGCCGTCGGCGCCCTGCGCTATTTGATGGCCAAACAGAGCCGCAATCGGGTCCTGGCCTTCGACTTCGACGAGGCCCTGGCCTTCGAGGGCGACACCGGACCCTACCTCCAGTATTCGGCGGTCCGGGCCAACAAAATCTTCGACAAACTTCGCACCCGTCGAGGCGAAGGGCCTTTCGAACGGACCGAGATTCCCGAACTGGCCGACACCGAATTGCCGGATGATCTCTGGGCCCTGGTTCTGGAGTGCGCCCGACGGCACGACGTTGTCGGGCAGGCCGTCGACAACCTCGAGTTCTCCCTCCTGGCCGGCCACGTCCACAATCTGGCACAGCTGTTCCACAAGCTCTACCACGGCCACCCCGTCGTTCCCGAGGAGGACGAGAACCTGCGCCTGATGAGACGAGCCGTCTTCACCCTCTTCGCCGACGAGATGAAGATCGTACTCGAAGACCTGCTCGGCATCCCGGTCCCGGATGAGATGTAGGGACCCACGCCCAGCCC
>JBDLIO010000134.1:0-6471 GCA_039714865.1 Acidobacteriota bacterium
ATGACGTCAGTGAGACGACCACTTCGCTCTTCAGCATGACACTACTGTAACCTAACCTGACGAAAAACAAACCGACAGAACCCGGTAGTTTCAGGATCAGCTGCCGGGGCAGTTGGCAGGGACAGGATCAGTATCAGTTGACAGGGCCGGCGGCCGCAGCCCGGGTCCGAGGCCGGGGCCGCGGCGGCGTCCGTTGACCGCGTCCGGGGCAGCTACCGCAGACCGAAAACCGCGTCCGTTGACCGGAGCCGCAATCCGGGACTGGGACCGCGTCCGCAATCCGCATCCGGAGCCGGTACCGCGGCGGCGTCCGTTGACCGCATCCGGGACCGTGTCGTGTCCAGTGGTGACCGGTAATATGATTTCCTCCTGTTCGTTCATTGAGAGAAGACTGGGTAGCTGGTGGGTTCATGAACGAACAGGAGGAAATCATGTACGGGTCACCCTTGGATCTGCTACCGCCCCGGCCGCCGACGCTGGTGTCTGTCGCGGCCGCTGCCTACTGACGCTGTACCTGCAAACTGGACCTGACGCTGTCAACTGCGCTTGCCGCTGTCCCGGGATCCTGTCCCTGCCCCTGAATCCAAACCCCGGCCTTCGGGGGCGAATTGAGGTTACTGGCAATCCCTGGGCCATCGATCGCCCCTGCTCGGTGCATTTCCTCAAGAGGCAGCATTATTGGGAATGGGGAAAGAACCGCCTCTTGACTCCCGCCCCAACAACCGCCACCCTGTGCCTTCGGAGGATCGCATGTCAACTGACGACCAGAAGGTCATTTTTTCGATGGTTCGGGTGTCCAAGGTTCACGGGACAAAAACCGTGCTACGGGACATCTCGTTGGGATTTTTCTACGGCGCAAAGATCGGCGTCCTCGGCCTCAACGGCGCCGGCAAGAGCACCCTGTTGAAGATCATGGCCGATACCGAAGAGCCTTCGGACGGTCAGGTCGTCCGAGCGCCCGGCTATTCGGTCGGCATGCTCGAACAAGAACCGACAATGGAACAAGGCAAGACGGTTCGTGAGGTCGTCGAAGAAGGGGCCACAGAAGCCAAGGCGCTCTTGGACGAATTCGACACACTGGCCGAGAAATTTGCCGAACCGATGGACGACGACGAAATGCAACGGGTGCTCGATCGGCAGGCTGATGTCCAGGACAAGATCGAAGCCGCCGGCGCCTGGGAACTTGACTCTCGCCTCGAACTGGCTATGGACGCCCTGCGCTGTCCCCCTCCCGAAACCGTCGTCGATCACCTCTCAGGTGGTGAGAGGCGCCGTGTCGCCCTGTGCCGCCTCCTGATCCAGCAACCGGACATTCTGCTGCTCGACGAGCCGACCAACCACCTCGATGCCGAGTCGGTCGGCTGGCTGGAACGCCACCTCAAGGACTATCCCGGCACGGTCATCGCCGTCACGCATGACCGTTACTTCCTGGACAACGTCGCCGGTTGGATATTAGAACTGGACCGCGGCCACGGCATCCCGTGGAAGGGCAACTACTCGTCCTGGCTCGAGCAGAAGGAAGAACGGCTCCGTCAGGAGGAACGCTCTGAAGGCCGGCGTCAGAAGACCCTGGAGCGAGAGTTGGAGTGGATCAAGATGGCCCCGCGGGCCCGGCACGCCAAGGGCAAGGCGCGCCTCAACGCCTACCAGGATCTGCTCTCCCAGGAACCGGAGAAAATGGTCCGGGACCTGGAAATCTGGATTCCCCCGGGGCCACGACTCGGTGATGTTGTCATCGAAGCCGAGGCGTTGAGCAAGGCCTATGGGGAGAAGCTGCTGTTCGATGACTTGAGTTTCTCGATTCCACCGGGAGCGGTCGTCGGGATTGTCGGCGGCAACGGCGTCGGCAAAACAACCCTCTTTGAGTTGATCACCTCGCAGATCGAGGCGGATTCGGGAACCCTCCGTTTGGGGGATACCGTCAAACTGGGCTATGTCGACCAGAAAAGATCAACACTCGACCCTGAACAAACGGTCTGGGAAGTGATATCGGAAGGATCGGACTCTGTCTGGCTGGGGCGCGTCGAGGTCAATTCCCGAGCCTACGTCGGACGCTTCAACTTCACCGGCGCGGACCAGCAAAAACCAGTCAATCTCCTTTCGGGCGGCGAGCGAAACCGTGTCCACCTGGCCCGGATGCTGAAAGAAGGTTCCAACGTCTTGATGTTGGACGAGCCGACCAACGATCTGGACGTCAATACGCTCCGGGCACTCGAAGAAGCGATCCTGGCCTTTGCCGGATGTGTGCTCGTGATTTCGCATGACCGCTGGTTCCTCGACCGGATCGCGACACACATCCTGGCCTTTGAGAGTGACTCCCACGTCGAGTGGTTCCCCGGACCGTACGCGGACTACCTCGCCGATCGAAAACAACGACTCGGCGACCAGGCCGACCGACCCCACCGGGTGACATATCGGAAATTGACGAGGGCATGAGGACGGCGTTTCTTCGGTAGACTGTCCTCATGATCACTCTACACTTGGACGATCGAAGGCAACAACAACTCTCTCTGGTCCTTGCACTGGTCGCTGCAATCGGCCTGACCACGGCTTCGTGTTCGACCAGACACGAAGCCCCTCCGGAGATCGTCGCCGCCCACAGCACCGGTGCTCTTTCGGCGGGTGACACGATCCGCGTCCGTTTTGACCGCGACATGGTCTCTTCCGAGACTCTGGGCGCCGAGGTTTCCCCGTCGCCGATCACGCTTCGACCCAAGGTTGAGGGCGTTGCCCGCTGGACGGCGCCCGATGTCCTGAGCTTCGAACCCACGACGTTCCTTGAGCCTGGTACCCGATACGAAGCCCGACTGGACATCGGCGCGATCACAGCCGAAGACATGGACGCCTATCACTTCGAGGTCGAGGTCATGGAACAAACGCTCGAGATCATGATCGAGGGCCTGAGGACCACCGCTGAAGGTCCCGAACATCTGGAACTCGAAGGCATCCTCCGAACGGCTGATGTCACCGTGTCGGACACCGTGGAACAATGCCTCGAGGCGACTCTTGAAGGCCGGTCCCTGCGCATCCAGTGGACTCATACGGACGGCGGCCGCGTTCACCGTTTCACCGTCGGGGCCATCACCCGCATCAAGACCGACCAGACCATCGCCCTGGAATGGAATGGCGCCTCCATCGGCGCCGAAATGCACGGCAGCCGGCAGATCGAGGTCGTCCGGAAAGGCGTTTTCAGGGTCATCGGCGCCCGAACCGTTGAACACCCCCATCCGTCGATCGAGGTCCGCTGCAGCGAGCCCGTCGACCCGGAGCAGGAACTCTTGGGCTTGATCCGCGTCTCGGACCACGAGGACCTCCGCACCGACATTCGGGCCAACATCGTTACGATTTCGGCCACCGCCGGCTGGGACGACGAGGAAACGCTACGGATCGAAACCGGCCTGCGGTCGATCGACGGGCAACGCCTGGCCTCACCTTTCGAACAGACCCTGAGTTTTCAGCCGCCGCTTCCCTCGGTCCGCTTTCCGGGGCAGGGGGTCATCGTCCCGACGGCCAACGGCCTCAGCCTGCCGATCGAAACAACCGCACTGACGGCGATCGAGATCGAGGCGACCCAGGTCTTCGAGGACAACATGGCCCAGTTCTTCCAGGTCAACACCTTGGCCGAGAGCGACGAGTTGCGGCGGGTCGGACGCGTGATCTGGGAGGATCGCCTCATTCTCGGCCCGAATGCCTCCGGCGGTGAAAATCGGCGCTGGGCCCTGGATCTGTCCCCGCTGGTCTCCCAATACCCTGGCGGCCTCTACCGGATCAAGATTCGCTTCAATCGGGGCGATATCGACTTTGCCTGCTCGGATGCCTTCGCCTTTCCGACGCCGGCAGCCTTGGCCTCCTCGACACCGTCAGAGGCCTCCAACTGGGATCAGTGGGAAGACCCCTCCGACTATTCGTGGTCCGAACTCTATGAGCACCGCAACAATCCCTGCCATCCCGGGTTCTACAACTCCTTTTATGACCACGACATCGAGATCGAACGAAACATCCTCCTTTCCAACCTCGGGCTCGTTGCCAAGCAGACCGGGGGCGGCGAGACGATCGTTTTGGCGACCGACCTCAGAACGGCCAAACCCCTCGCCGACGCCGAAGTCACCCTCTTGGATTACCAGCAGCAGGTTCTCGCAACAGGCCTGACCGGCGCGGACGGCATGCTGCGCTTGTCCACCACCGAAGAGGCCTTTCTGCTGATCGCCCATTCCAGCGACCAGGTGGGCTACCTCAGGCTGGACGACGGCCAGTCCTTGTCTCTGAGCCGCTTCGACACCGGTGGTGTCACGGTTCGGCAAGGCCTCAAGGGGTTCCTCTATGGCGAACGCGGCGTCTGGAGGCCCGGAGACCAGATGCACATCGGGTTCATCCTTCACGATCCCGAAAGCTCGATCCCCGCCGACCATCCCATCGTCTTCGAACTGAGAAATCCGCTGGATCAGCTGGTGACCCGAGAGGTCCAGACCGTTTCCGGTCAACAGTTTTTCGTCTTCGAACCCACCACCGACGAGGCAGCGGCCACGGGCAACTATGTCGTGACGGTTCGCCTCGGGGACGCGGTATTCGAAAAGACCCTCAAGGTTGCCATGATCCGGCCCAACCGTCTTCGGATCGCCCTGGAGACCGACCAGCCTGAACTGAGAGCCCCCGAACCACGGCTCCAGGGCCTGCTCGAAGCCACCTGGCTCCACGGAGCCGAGGCCGAGAATCTCGAAACTCGGATCGAGGCCGTGTTGCGACCAACGTCGACGACATTCACCTCGAAACCGGACTTCATCTTCGACGACCCGACACGCACCCTTGACAGTGAGCCGATGACCCTCTTCGAGGGCGTGCTCGACGCCCACGGACGCCTCAGGCTCGACGAAGCACTGCCCCTCGACGATTCAGCGCCCGGCAAGGTCAGAGCGATCTTGACCACTCGCGTTTTCGAGCCCGGCGGCGCTTTTTCCATCACCGAAAGCTCAGTGGACGTCTCGCCTTTCGAGCGCTATGTCGGCCTCCGTACACCACCCGGCGACACCTCACGCGGCATGCTCTTGACCGACACCGAGCACCGGATCGACCTGGCCCTCCTGAATCAGGAGGGGCGTCCAGTTGAGGGCGACGTCACCGTCAATCTCTACAAGATCTCCTGGCGATGGTGGTGGGAAAAAGGCGGCGACGAGGGCCTGGCGGACTTTGCCCAGTCAACATCGCTGGAGCCGGTCGCCACCGGCAAGGTGGCTCTCTCTCACGGTGAGGGTTCCTGGCAGTTTTCGGTAGCCTATCCCGAATGGGGAAGGTTCCTGCTGCTGGCCGAGGATGCCGAGAGCGGCCACCGAACGGGCAAGGTGCTTTATATCGATTGGCCCGGGTGGGCGGGCAAGGCCCGCAAGGGGGCCGGCGATTCGGCCCAGGTTCTGGCCCTCTCGGCGGATACCGACCGGGCCACCGTCGGTGACGAGGTCACCGTGACCATCCCTTCGGCAGCCGGGGGCACGATCCTCGTCAGCATCGAAAAGGGTGACACGGTCGTGCACACCGAAGTCATCGAGGCCCTGGCCGAACGCACGCCCTACCGCTTCCTCGTCACCGAAGCGATGACGCCCAACATCTATGTCGGCGCGACATTCATCCAGCCCCACGACCATCCCGAAAACGATTTGCCAATTCGGATGTACGGAGTCCTGCCGCTGAGTATTCACCAACCCGACTCCCGCCTGGAGCCAAAGATCGAGGTGCCGCCGGCCTTCAAACCCGAAAGTACAGGCTCGATCACGGTCTCGGAAGCTCAGGGCCGGCCGATGAGCTACACCGTGGCCGTCGTCGACGAGGGGCTGCTGGGGCTGACCGGCTTCGCCACCCCCGACCCCTGGTCGGAGATGTACCGGAAGGAGGCCCTCGGCGTGCGCACCTGGGATCTCTACGACGATGTCATTGGGGCGTGGGGGTCTGCCCTGGAGGCCCTCCTGGCCATCGGCGGCGGCGACGAAGGCAGGGTCAAATCCGGCAGCCGCAAGGAACGTCGATTCCCGCCAATGGTGCGTTTCATGGGCCCCTTCCGCCTGGAAGCCGGAGAAACCGCCACTCATGACCTCGACATCCCGCTCTATCTGGGGTCAGTCCGGGTCATGGTCATCGCCGCCGCCGGCAACGCCTTCGGGCGGGCCGGCCGGGATGTGCCCGTTCGCAAGAAAGTCATGGTCCTGGGCTCGATGCCCCGACAGTTGGCCCCCGGGGAAACACTGCTCTGGCCGATCTCGGTCTGGGCGATGAACGACACGGCGACGACTGTGCAGCTGACGACCGAGATCGACGGACCTGCCTCGGTAGAGGGTCCAAGCACGAGAACCCTCTCTTTTTCGGGCCCCGGAGAAGAGTTGGTCATCCTGCCCCTCAAGATCGCCGATACCGAGGGGCCGGCGAAATTCACCGTGACCGCCGAAGGTGGCGGGGAAACAAGTCGCCACACCACCAACATTGATG
>JBDLIO010000135.1:0-6461 GCA_039714865.1 Acidobacteriota bacterium
CCCGCGGCCACAACATCGCATTGCACACTTATTGTGGAGAGCCAGACGTCCCGCGCTCCAGGGTGCTGTCCCAACAAGCTCCTGAACTCCTTTTTGTGCCTCTTTGTGGCTATTTCATCTTCTTTGCAAGAGAATCCGATTTTCTTCGACCGCCCCAGCCCGGCTCATCGATAGACCCTGGCTGCCTCCCGGTGTTCACCGGCGATTCGATCCCGGAGTTCATTGGGTTCGAGGACCTCGCAGTCAGGGCCCCATCCCAGCACCCAGTTGATGATCTCGACGGTCGAGGCGATGGCCAGGCGCATATCGACGGAGCCGTCGGCGTTGGTCGTCAGATGTTGGCTGGGGTGCCAGCGGGTTTCTTTCAGCCTTGAGGCAACGGCAGGAGTGAACCGCAGGTGGACTTCGACCGGGTCGTCGTCAGTCATCCAGATGGCCCAGGCCTTGTCCAGGCGGTCGAGGATCTCGCCCTTGGGGGGCGGCACAAAGGCCGCCTGTAGCGTGCGGGCGGTCTTGATCCGTGCGAGTTTCATCACCCTGATATTGCCGGGAGGATCGGCCCGCCCGACGACGTAGACTGCGGAGCCCAGGGCCGAGGGTTCGATCAGGTAGGGTCTGAATTCCAGTTCGTGGCTCTCGCCCCGCGTGCGGCTCTCATAGGTGACGCTGACTACTCGGTGGAGAACCCAGGCGTTGACCATCGTTCGAAAGATCGCCGCCGCAGCCGCATCCTTCGCGGGATCGACCCTGTCAGCAAGCCGTGTGCAGGCCTCACGCAACTCCGACGGTACGACCATCGACATCTTGGCCACGGCGCTTCGAACAGCTAGGCTGCTCTCTCCCACATGACGCGTCAACAGACGGCCAGCAAGGTAGACGGCGACGGCCTCCTCGAGTTGGAAACGAACCGGCAAGATCTCCATTTGGGCATCAAGGACCGCCCTCGTGCTGCATCGAGAAAACCTCACCCTCGCTGATCGATCGTCTGGCCACTTGGGTTTCCAGCACGCCGCCGCAGTTCGGGCAGTCGTCCCTTTCTTCGGAGATCGGGAACTCGGCGTCGCAGTAGCGGCAGAAACGAACCATCAGCCGGGGTTGCAGGTGTGGGAAGACGTAATACTGCTCTCCACCCTGGTGCCCCAGCTCAGCAACACCTTCGAGGCCCATCTGTTCCAACACCGGGCCGGCCACACGGACTCGCCGCCCCAGGCGGGCTTCGATATCGCTCATGGCCAACTCGCCATTCTTGCGCCTGGCGCTGTCGAGGATGTCCGCCCGCAGTTGTTCGGGTGACCAGAGATCGGCTCTTTTGTAGTTTCTGATGCCGAATCCAGTCGCCAGGGCGCCCCCCGCCAATCCGATGAAACCTACGGCGACCCGCCGCATCTGCCCGCCGGCGCCAACAAGGAAGAGCAGGCCAAAGGCAATCACGATCACCCCGACGACGGCAAGACTCACAGCCCTGGCCTTCATCACCACTGGGCCTCGGCCTGGCGAGAGAGTTCTTCACCCATCGTCTCGAAGAATGCCTGGATGTTGGTCTCCGTGAAGATCTCCGCGAAATACTGGTTGAAGCGATCGGCAAACAACGCGGGGTGCAACGAGTAATCCTGGTCGGCGAAATCGGCCAGACGGTCGAACTGCGCCCCGAACTCCCGGCTGGCCTGAGGGACATCAATTTCGAGTTTGGACAGGGGATATTTGTCCTCTGAGGCTTGAACGTCGGCAACACTCTTGGTGAAAGCCTCGACCCCGCTGATCATGCCTCGGACCAGGCCGATGATCTCCTGGCAGCCCTCCATGCCGGAAGAGAACCGTTCAAAATGACGGTTGATCTCGCCTATCTCCTCCAACGATCCGTCAAAGTCCTCGCGGTCATCGCCCAGCCGCAGAGCACAGATGTGGCAGAAGTGATGGGTTGCAGGGTTGGTCATACGGCACCTCGGGCATGGGGCGCCACCGGCCTCGCTTTCCTCCTCCTCCGGCCGACGATCCCTGACGACTCTTTCTACGGTCGATCGAACGAGGATGTCGGAACTCTTGGCCTCGAGGGCCTCAATCTTGGCCGACAGCGTGGCGGCCTCGTGCTCGAGGTCCGTCCACTGAGTCGTTCGCTCCTCTTCCCGGCCGACGTGCCGTCCCTCTTCCAGGAGCCAGCGGGCCCGCAGAGCCTCGATCCGGGCGGCGATGTCCCCATGCTCCCGATCCAGACGCGCCTTGTCCTCGGCGAGCCGCCGCATCTTGAAAAGGTTGAGAAAGAAGCCGAATCCTGTTCCCAGGGCCTTGATTCGCCGGTTGTAAGCCTCGATCGCCTCCAGAAGCGAGGCGTTGCGCTTCTTGAGTTCTTCCTCCTCAGTGTCCAGCCGGCTATTCCGCCCGCGGATTCTCTTTTCCGCCCGGCCCGAGGTCGTCCGGACGGCCTCTGCCGCCTGCAAAATCTCCAACCGCTGGGCCTGCAACTCTGAAAACTGCTCGTCAAGTTCCCGCTCAACCATAGTCGCGACCTGATCCACCTCGGCGTTGTACCACCCCGGCAAGACCGAACGATCGGCCACCGTCAGCCGGATGAGCTGCCGCAACTCGGACTCTCTCGCCCCGGCGATTTCGGCAAAGAAGGTCTCGAATTTTTCCTGGAGAGCCACCAAGCCGGCCTCGGCTCGTCCGAGCGCTTCCTTGCGCCCGTCGAGATAGAGTCGGAGATCCCGTAATCGCCCCATCACCCTGCTCCCACCGGTTCGACGCCGAAGGACCCGCTCTTGCGCCTTGAGACTTCCCAGCGCCGCCGGGCCGTGGAATCATCCGAACCCTTGACCGGAAGCTCGGCAAAAGAACCGGCGGCATCCCAGTACAAGGGGCAGGCGCCCGCGCAGACGTCGACATCCGGGCAGCCACGGCAGGCCGGAGGAATGAATTGCTTGTTCTTCCAGTACCGGGCCTGCCGGTTGGCGAAAATCGTGTCGAAGTCCTCTTCCAGAAGGGACCCGATGCCGCTTTCGAACGACGAGCACGGCAAGACCTGGCCTGAAGGGTCGACCGACAAAATGCCGTCGACGCAGGCGCAGGACTTGGCGCCGAGGTCGTGCAACACGGGGTTGAAGAGACAGTAGGGAATCGGCGAATACCACACCAGACGAACGCCTTCCTCTCGCGAGGTCGCCAGGAGGCCCGGCAGCAGGGCGGCAACCTCGGTGTAGCTGATCTCCATCCGACCTTCCCTCTTGGCCTCACCGGTGCGGATCACCATGTTCATCGACATCGTCTTCAGGCCCAGGTCCCGAGAGATGAAGTGAATCAGCTCTTCGCCCACCGCGGCATTGTCCGGGCACAGCGTGGTGTTGGTATGAACGTGGATCCCCAGGGCCTTGAGATTTCGAATGCCCGCCGTCGTCTGGGCAAAGGCCCCCTGGCGGCCGACGATGAGGTCGTGGACCTCGGCGTTCCCGGCTTCAAGCGACACCTGGGCCGAATCCAGGCCTGCCTCGACCAAGGTCTCGGCGAAGATGCGATCAGCCAAACGCAGACCGTTGGTGATCAAATTGACCCGAAAGCCCAATTCCCGACCATGAGTGATCAACTCGGGCAGGTCCTTTCGAAGCGTCGCCTCGCCACCGGTGAAACTCAACGAAGGTACGTGAGCCTGGTGGAAGATCGTATCCATCACCTTCTTGACCTCGGCCGTGGTCATCAGACGGTGATCATCCTCGCGGTGGGGGCTGGAGGCGTAACAGAAAGTACAGCGATTCTGGCAGCCGTAAGTCAAGGCGATCTCGGCCAGCGTCGGATACTGAACGATGCCACGGTCGAAGTGCCCCATACGAACGACATCGTTGGGCTGGTAGTCCTCGTTGAGCAGGTTGCCGACGGCCTCGATCAGGGCCACCGTGTCCTCAGTCAACCGCTCGAGATCCACGTTTAGAGTAGCGGCAAGGTCCAGCAGGACCACCGCCGCCCCGGCGGCGTCACGATCATAGAGTGCTTCGAGAATGGCCAGAGCACTGTCGTTGACGGCCAGGGTCTTGTCCGGGCGGATCAGCAGCAGCTTGTCGGCCCTGCGAACGAAGAGGGCCTGTCGGGTCGAAGCGACGAAGTGGTCGATGCGGTCGGCCGCCATGGCATCAACAGGGGAAACCACCGCCGCCGCATGACCGGCCGTGCTCATCTAGAAGCCCCCCGCACACGAAGACACACAGGCCGAGTGACAGGCCGAATGGCAGGCACACGCCGAGTGACAGGCCGAGTGGCATGCGGAGTGACAGGCCGAGTGACACGCGGAATGACAGGCGGAATGGCACGCATCGTAGCCGGCGGCAAAAGCCGGAGCGAGCGCCCCGGTCTCGGCGACCAGGCCCTGGCGCTGAGAAGCATCACCGTCGAAATTGAAGAACTGCTCCAGGCGATCGACCGTCGCCTGAGCGCCGCCCTCGATCGAAGAGACGACACCCTCGGCAAAATCCTGGACCTGGTCAACGGCACCGCTCAATTGGTTCACCGCCCGGGAGGCGCCCAGCACGTCAAAAGGTGAATCCGTGGATGCGTCAGATCCTATGCCGTCAAAATCGCGGATGAAGTTGGTGAAGAAATGATCGTGGAGGTAAAGCCTGCGATAATTCTGGTCGAAGTACTGCCTGCGGCGCCGCCCGGAAAATCTGCCCAGTTCACGCCATGCCTTCTCCGCACCGTCTCGCTGCGCCTCGGCAGTCGCCTCGACGTCGGCCCGCCAGACCTTCGGCTGCAGGCTCTTGGTAATGGCTTCCAGAATCTCCTGAACACCGTCACCCGGCAACGTCCCGTGGGGCGTCAGATTTCTCAACACAGTCGCCTCGACCGGGCCCTCAACCAGGGAGGCGTTGAGCACCTTGAGCTGCAGCGGGTTCCTCGAGAGAATCTCAACGGCGCCCCGTTCTGCGAGTTCCAACACCAGGAGATTGATCGCCTTGATCGGCCGCTGCATCATCACAGCGGCTTCCCAGGGCTCCAGGTCGGGCACGAAACCCTCCTTCTGGAAGGTCGCCACTGTGATCTCCGGCGAGACGTACTCCGGGCCCTTCTTCTTGAGCCAGAGAGCCAGGTACGGATGCAGCCGCAACACCGAGACGATCAGGGCCAGCAGGCCGCTGAGCAGCAGCCAGAAGAGACGAATCGGCACCAGCACTCCGGTCCATCCGAAGAGCGTGCCCTGGGTCGGGTGAATCCACCTCGCCTTGCCGGCGGGAAAGAAGACATCCTTGAAAAAGTGCGTCTCGGCGATCTTGTCGATGATGCCGAGCACCCACCCCCCCGCAATCATGAAAAACAGCAGAATCGGCAGATTGAGAATAAAGAAAGTCACCGCCCAGCCAAGGCACATCAGCCCAACGCGCGCGACCGGCCTCCAGTCCTGCCAGGTCAGCTCTCCCGAGAAAAGAAGCTGAAACCAGCCGGCGGCACTTTGTGTCCAAGGAACCCTGGTCTCCTGCGCCGCAATCCCTCCCTGCCCCGTTCCGCCAAGGCTCTCCCCGTGGCCCTCGGGCGCCGCACCGCCGAAGCCGGGCATCGCCGAACGAGGCAGGTAGAGCTTCATCAGGTGATAGGCCTCCGATCGAAGACCCATCCGCTCGGCATAGAGCGTCAACCGCCGTGTGCCCTGGTAATCCGAATAGACAAAGGCCCAGTGATCCTGCTCGTTCAGGCTCCCCTGGTCGGTCAAAAGCCCGAAGGCATCGACCATTGCAGGGGTAATGTCGGAGTGTTCGATGACCTCGGCAGGCAGCTCGAGCGGCAAGACCAGGTGGATCACACTCTTGTCGATTGGGAGTCCCCACCGGACTGGGTTAAACCAGACGGCCAGGAGTTGTTCCTCTCCTCGTTGGGTTTCGTCGACAAAGGAATGATCGGTTCGATAGTGCAACTCGAGGGTGTACTGACCGCCGGACCGGGTCGCATCATCGAACTCCGCCCTGAAATATCCGCCACCCGCATTGGAGATCCGTACATCCTGAGCCTCGGCGCCGACCCCATGCAGCAGGGCCCGCGTGAAGTGCACCGGCTCGTAAAACGGCCCGACCTTGCGGATCGCCGTGCGCCCTTCGTTGTCCCGGAACTCGAGCGAGTAGATGACGTCGGCCGAGCCATTGTCCTGGATGAAGACCTGACTATCGACCTCGAGCAGGTCGACCGGCGCAGCAGCAACGCTGCCGACACCAGCAACCAGCACCGCAAAAACCAACGACAATTCTCGGAGATGCTTCACCGATCCATCATAACCGGGCCGAAGCAGCGCCAGTAACCGCGTCCGGGACCGGTAACGGCGTCAGGAATCCGGGGCCGCGTCGGTCGTCGGCGCCGTCTTGGCGAATCAACCTTTCGGATGCAGCAAGCGCCACGTCATGGCACGGACCCGATCGAAGAGCTCGAGTGCTGTTGTCGCCCGGCTTTTGTCGATGGCGCCTGCCTGGGTGAGGAGCCTCAGGTGGGTATCAACT